>JAKLIT010000175.1 GCA_022709465.1 Candidatus Omnitrophota bacterium
TCCCTCATAGGATGGAAGGAGTATGAGCTCGAGGTCATGCGCGACCTTAAGGACAACGTCGTAATTATATGCTCCATCGAGAACTTCGACCCGATGGGCATACATACGGGAGATTCCATAACCGTCGCGCCCGCCCAGACGCTGACCGACGCGGAATACCAGAAGATGCGCGACTCGGCCATCAAGGTTATCCGCGAGATAGGCGTCGAGACGGGCGGCTCGAACATACAGTTCGCCGTGCATCCCGAGACCGGCAGGCAGATAATAATAGAGATGAACCCCCGCGTATCAAGGTCGTCCGCGCTCGCGTCGAAAGCGACCGGGTTCCCGATAGCGAAGATAGCGGCGAAGCTCGCTGTCGGGTATACGCTAGACGAGATACCGAACGATATAACGAAGGAGACGCCGGCATCCTTTGAGCCGTCCATTGATTACTGCGTCGTGAAGATACCGCGCTGGGCTTTCGAGAAGTTCCCGAAGGCGGACCAGGCGCTCAGCATACAGATGAAATCGGTCGGCGAGACGATGGCGATAGGCCGGACGTTCAAGGAAGCCCTGCAGAAGGGCATCCGCTCGCTGGAGATAGGCAGGTTCGGGCTCGGGGCCGACCCAAAGGACGAATATGAGGCGAGGTCGAAGAGCCCCGATTTCAAGGCGGAGATCTCGAAAAAACTCGGTACTCCGAACCAGGACCGGCTCTTCTACATAAGGTATGCGCTTAAGGAAGGGTTTACGGTCGAACAGATATTCGCGCTTACGAAGATAGACAGGTGGTTCATCCAGAACATCAAGGAGATCGTCGAGCTGGAAGATGAGATAAGAAGATCCGCGATGTGCCCGGAACTTATGCTGAAGGCCAAGCAGTTCGGCTTTTCCGACAAACAGATCGGCCACCTCCGGGGCTCCAGCGAAGCGGAGATACGCAACCCGAGGATCAGCGGCGGCATCAGCGCCGTTTACAAGCTCGTCGATACGTGCGCCGCGGAGTTCGAGGCGTATACGCCTTACTTTTACTCAACATATGAGAAGGAGGACGAGGTCCGCCTGTCCGGAAGGAAGAAGATAATGATACTGGGCGGAGGGCCGAACAGGATAGGCCAGGGCATAGAGTTCGACTATTGCTGCGTGCATGCCTCGTTCGCGCTTAAGGAGATCGGTTACGAGACGATAATGGTAAACTCTAACCCGGAGACGGTCTCGACCGATTACGACACCTCGGACAAGCTCTATTTCGAGCCGTTGACCATAGAAGACGTGCTCAATATCGCCGATAAAGAGAAACCGGACGGCGTCATCGTGCAGTTCGGCGGGCAGACGCCGCTGAACCTCGCCGTAGCGCTTAAAAAAGCCGGGCTAAAGATAATAGGCACGACACCCGAAGCGATAGACATAGCGGAAGACAGGGAGAAGTTCAAGGTACTCGTGGAAAAATTGCGGCTGAGGCAGCCGGTCAACGGCACAGCGTTCACCGTGGAGGCCGCGAAAAAGGCCGCGAACGGAATAGGATACCCCGTCATGGTAAGGCCGTCATACGTGCTGGGCGGAAGGGCCATGGAGATCGTCTATGACGACGAATCGCTCGAATATTACATGACGCACGCGGTCAAGGCGTCGCCGGAATTCCCCGTCTTGATAGACAAATTCCTTGATGACGCGATAGAGGTTGATGTCGACATGATAGGCGACGGGGAGACCTTTGTTATCGGCGGGATGATGGAGCACATAGAGGAGGCCGGCGTGCACTCCGGGGACGCGGCGATGGTCCTCCCTCCGCATACTCTGACCAAGAAGATAATGGATGAGATCAGGCAGGCGACGTATGCCCTCGCGAAGGAACTCGATGTAGTCGGGCTCATGAACGTCCAGTACGCGGTCAAGGACGGAAAGGTATATATACTGGAGGTCAATCCGAGGGCCTCGAGGACAATTCCGTTCGTGAGCAAGGCGATCGGTGTTCCGCTCGCGAAACTCGCGGCCAAAGTAATGTCGGGCGAGAAGCTTAAGGGTCTCGGATTCACCAAAGAGATAATCCCGCCGCAGATATCGGTAAAGGAATCTGTATTCCCGTTCGTTAAGTTCCCCGGAATAGACATAATACTGGGGCCGGAGATGAGGTCGACCGGTGAGGTCATGGGCATAGACGTGGATTTCGGAAGGGCTTTTGCGAAATCGCAGATGGCCGCGAACAGCGCGCTCCCGATGGGAGGCAAGGTGTTCATAAGCGTCCAGGACAGCCACAAGGAAAAGATAGGCCCGATAGCGAAAAGGCTGCGCGACCTCGGCTTCGAGATGATAGCGACGAAAGGCACCGCCGCCGAGCTCAGGAAGAAAGGCGTTGAATCCGAGGAGATACACAGGATAAGCGAGGGCAGCCCGAATATCATCGACCTGATGAAGAACGGCGACATAAAGTTCATAATCAACACCCCGTCCGGAAAGAAACCGAGGCAGGATGAGATCAAGATAAGGTCTCTTGCCGTAGCGCTCGGGATCCCGTGCGTCACGACGATACCCGGCGCCGATGCCGCCGTCAAAGGCATTGATGCGATGCAGAAATACGGGCCAGAGGTCAGGCCTTTGAAGGAATGGCACAGGGCGTTGCAGGATAAACTGAGGCAATAGATGAAACAGGCTAAAGGGAAGGTCCAATCCAACAGGGAAGTAAAGCCCG
>JAKLIT010000176.1 GCA_022709465.1 Candidatus Omnitrophota bacterium
TCGAAGAGGGTCTCGGTAAAAGTATTGATCAGTTCGTCCTTATGGAGGCATTGCGGCAGGTGGCCTGTGCGCTTTTCCATGTTCACCAGGAAGGCATCGAGGTAGAACGGGTGGCCGTCCGTGAATGAGGCGATGAATTCGCGCAATTCCTGGGGCAGGTTGCCGCATGTCAGCCTCGAATCGATGAACCCGCAGGCCTCCTTTGCACCGAACGTGCCGAGCTCGCATACCTCGAAATTCCCGAAGAGCAGCGAGAGCTTCTCCGACAATATCTCCCTTGCCTGCTTGATGCGTGACGAAGCCACGATATACATCGTATCCTTCTGCACCATTATGGATTTACCGAGCTCTGCGAAGACATCTTCTATGCCGAACCCGCCGAGCCTGTCAAACTCATCGATTATCACGACCGGCTTAAGCCCCGTCTCCGCGAACGCGACAGCCGGAAGCTCGAGGGCGGCGCGGAACGCCTTTACCCCCTTACCCGATCTCAGCAGAACCTCGACGGCTTTTGACGCCTTCAATGTCCTCTGTATGCCTTCGGTCCGGTCGAGATAACGGTATATCAGTGTTGACGAGAATTTTTCCACGAATGCCGACAGGCCCTTATCCTTTACTTCTATATAGACCGGGACAAGGTCCTTCTGGACGGATAACGAAATGAAGCGGTATAACAGCGAGGTCTTGCCGCAATATGACGGCCCTATGACGGCCACGTTCTGCCGGTAGCCCGAACGCAGTCCTTCTGCCCTTTTCTCGAGCAGGGCCAGGATATCGCCCCTGCCGTAAAAGTTGCTTCCTATCGCGGGATCAAGTAACATCAGTGAAGATCCTTAAACTTACGGTAAATAGTGCACGGGATTCTGCGGCTTATGCTTCTTCCTTATCTCGAAATGCAGGTAAGCGGCGCTGCCCCTTCCGCCCGAACCCACCTTTGCTATCGATTGCGACTTTATTACATCCTGGCCGGTCTTTACGAGGATCCCGGAATTATGCGAATACACCGTCTGCATCCCGTCGCCGTGGTCGATTATGACGGTCTTCCCGAAACCTTTGACCTTCTCCTCGCAGAAGATGACCCTCCCGCTCCTGGACGCGACGACATCCGAACCCTCTTTAGCGCCTATATCTATCCCCTTGTTTGGCGTGAGGCCTTTCCTTTCGCCGAATTTGGCGACTATTCGGCCTTTCACGGGCCAGATAAACTCTTCATGGACGGATCGGATAGGGGCCTGCTGCGAGGCTTTCCCGGGCGTCCTCGCGGCCTTCGCGGGTATTATGATCACCTGCCCGGCGTTTATCTCCGCCGCGTCGGAAAGCCCGTTGGCCTCCACTATGCTGTCAAGCTCTACACCGTAATTCTTGGAGATACGCCAGAGGGTCTCTCCTTTTGCCACCTTATGATAGACCCCTTCGCGGGCCTTTGGGGGGAGGTTATCCGCCTTAGGAGGCTTTACCGCCGGGGCGCTCGCGCATCCCGCGACTAGTACGGCAAGGAAAAATGCCGGAACGGCCTTTTTATAAGACATCTTTATTAAATGGAGCGGGTGACGGGACTCGAACCCGCGATATTCAGCTTGGGAAGCTGACGTTCTACCAACTGAACTACACCCGCAAGATCCCGTGATCCCTAACCGGAGATATGCATAAGCCTTTTAAACTTTGCATATCTTCCCCTGATATCTTTTTTGCCCAAACGCAACAGCCTGTTGACGCTGAAATCCTCGACCGTATACGAAGCAAGTATCGTCCCGAAAGCGCAGGCCTTCCTGAGCTCCGTTTCGTTGACGCGCTTCGCCCTGCTCATATAACCCATAAACCCTCCCGCGAAGGTATCGCCCGCTCCGGTCGGATCGAACGGGTCTTCCAGGATATATGCGGGATAAGAAAAGACGAATCCTTTAGAGACACAAAGAACGCCGTGCTCACCTTTCTTTATTATAGCAATTTTCGGCCCGCAAGAAAATATATATCTTGCCGCCTTCAGCAGGTTATGCTCCCCAGAGAACTCCCTGGCTTCCCTGTCGTTAGAGAAGAATATGTCCACGTGTTCCAGCAGGTGCTTCAACTGCTTCGGCTTGTTCTCAATCCAGTAGTTCATCGTGTCGCATGCGATGAGCCGCGGGCTGTCGATCTGCTTCAGGACATCGAGCTGCAGCGACGGGTCGATATTCGCGAGGAAGACATTCTCCGAATCGCGGTACGCGGCGGGGATCTCCGGCTTGAAATCCGCAAATACGTTCAAGTGAGTATATATCGTATGCGCCGTATTGAGGTCGTAGTCGTATTCGCCCTTCCACCTGAAGGTCTTCCCGCCGTCGATCTTCAGCCCCGCCGTATCAACACCCCTTTTACCGAGCAACTTGATATATTTCACGGGGAAATCCGCCCCTACAACGCCTACGAGCCGGGCTTTATTGAAGAACGTGGCCGCGCAGGAGAAATATACGGCCGACCCTCCGAGGGCATCTTCCGCCTTCCCGAACGGGGTCTTTACCGAATCAAGGGCTATTGAACCTACCACTAATAGTGACATTATTTCAGGCACTCCTCCGATATTTTCATTGAGCAGAATTGCCCGCACATCGTGCACGCGTCCTTGACAGCCGATCCGCCACGTTTCCTGTATTCCCC
>JAKLIT010000177.1 GCA_022709465.1 Candidatus Omnitrophota bacterium
GCGTCTCCGTTCCCGCGGTAGGAGACCTCGTCAGCTTCACCCTCATCGAGAACACCGGCGCGGGTTTCGGCCTTTTCAGGAACCAGGTCTTCATCCTCGTGCTCATATCCGCGGCGGCGATATCCTTCACGGTATTCTATATATTGAAGAAGAAACCCGTCTACTACATGCCGTTCGCGCTGATACTCGGCGGCGCGGTCGGGAACCTGATCGACAGGCTGCGCTTCGGGTATGTCATAGATTTCATAGACCTGCACTGGTGGCCCGTATTCAATCTCGCGGATTCGTGCATAACCATAGGTTCGTTAGCGCTGTTCTTCATAATATTGAAGGGGAAGGGTGCAGATGTATCCCGTACTGTTTGAAATAGGCGCGTTCAAGGTATACTCCTACGGGGCCGCGCTTGCCATAGCGTTCCTTCTCGCGGCATCGCTCGCGAGGCGCAGGGCGGTCTCGGAAGGCATGGACGGCGATAAGATGCTCGACCTCTGTATCGTCCTGATAATATCCGGGATCGTCGGGGCGCGCCTGCTGTTCGTCCTGCTGAATATCGACGCATACATGGCGAATCCCGCGGATATATTTAAGTTATGGGAAGGCGGGCTTGTCTGGTACGGGGGCTTGATAGCCGCCGCGGCCGGCGCAACGGTATTCATGAAGGCGAACAGGATGCCGGCGCTCAAGACCGCCGATGTCATGGCACCTTATATCGCGCTCGGGCAGGCGATAGGGCGCATCGGTTGTTTCCTGAACGGATGCTGCTACGGCAAATATAAGATGATCCCGACGCAGCTGACCGAATCCGCGGCGATGTTCATAATATTCCTTATATTAAGGAAGCGGAGCCCTTCCAACGGCAGGACGCTGGTCTTATATCTGGTCCTCTATTCGGGCTTCAGGTTCTTCAACGAATTCCTTAGAGGCGACAACCCGGCCTTCTTCGCCGGGCTCACCGTATCGCAGGTCATATCCGTAGCCATATTCGCCCTTGCGGCCCTGTCATGGAAAATTATACCTTCAAAGTAAGCGCCGATGCCGGCCAGCCCCGGCTCGACCAGTATATGACCTCCGTATTCCCGAGGCCTATCACGCGCTCGCACCTGAAGAAGCTCATGGAGGAGGGGCGCGTCCTTGTCAACGGGAACCCCGCGAAACCGCACCATAAGGTAAAACCCGGCGACACGATCGAGGTCTCGCTCGAGGAGGCCCGGCCGCCGGCGCTCGAGGCCGAAAAGATCGCGCTCGATATAATCTATGAGGATGACGATATTGTCGTCGTGAACAAACAGCCGGGCATAGCGGTGCATCCCGGGGCTGGGGTGAGTTCCGGGACGCTGGTCAACGCGCTGCTCAACCATTGCAGGGGCCTGTCCGACCTCAACGAAGGAAAGCCCGGGCTCGTGCACCGCCTCGACAAGGACACCTCGGGCGCCATTGTGATAGCGAAGAACAATGCGAGCCATGCGGAACTGGCAAGGCAGTTCAAGGCGAGGGAGGTCAAGAAGAATTACCTGGCCCTCGTCAAGGGTATAATAGAGATCGATAACGGCGTGATTGACCTTCCGATAGGAAGGCACCCTAGCAACAGGCAGAAGATGGCCGTAAGGCACGATTCCGAGAGGAACGCAGTGACGGAATACAAGGTGCTGAAGAGGTTCACCGATTCCACGCTTGTCCTGCTGAACCTGAAGACCGGGAGGACTCACCAGATAAGGGTGCACATGGCATATATCGGACATCCTGTCCTGGGCGACACAAAATACGGCTCGAAAGGGAAGTACCCAAGGCAGGTCCTGCACTCCTATTACCTCAGATTAAAGCACCCCGTTACCGGGAAAGAGATGGAGTTCCGCGCCGGCATCCCGGACGATATGAAAGGCATAATAGGACCGGAGTATAGCAATATTCTACCCTTGACAAAACCTTTGTAATAGTGTATATTTAGTCCTAGAAAATGCCCCAGTGGGCAATTTGACGGCAGAAACAAGGAGGGAGCGGGATGATAAGCATGACTTTAAGCATAATAGCAGCCGTATTCGTAGCGATGATCGGCCTGTATTCGATAGTCTTCAGGCATTCCGCGGCCAACTGGGCATTAAGCCTTGACAATAACATCGCGCGTCCGGACCTGCACGAAAGAGTATATAGGGCCGGATTCGCGGTAGTGGGAGCTTCGTTCATAGCGTTCGGCCTGCTGACGGTCCTGCTCATAGCATAAGGGACTGCCCATAAGTTTTGCGCGGGCAACGGATTTAAAATATCCTCCGACCTTTACGGGTCGGGGGATATTTTTTTCTTGCATTCACTAGCTATCTTTAATATAATACGCATGGGGGTAACAATCGAGCCATATAAAAGGAGGAACAAATGAAATCGTTCCGGCTTGTCATAATAATTTTGGTTTTACTGTGCCTGGGTCTCGGGATCTTTGCGGCCGTATCTTTCACGGGCCTGCAGAAGTCCAATACGGACCGTGTTGCCACCGAGAACTCCCTGAACAGCCTGAAGGAAGAGAAGGCTGCCGTCGATAAGGAATTAAGCGACCAGAAGAAGATAAGGCTCGACCTCGAAGCCCAGTTGGCGGACATGAAGGGCAAGGTCACGGCGCTTCAGGACAAGGCCGAG
>JAKLIT010000178.1 GCA_022709465.1 Candidatus Omnitrophota bacterium
CGGCTTCGCCTATCCTTTGCCTCAGGCCGGCATCCCCTATAAGCTTAGACAATTTCTCGACCCATTCCGCAGTGTCCCTCGCGAGGAAACCGTTCCTGCCTTCCTCTATTATCACCCTGTTCGGGCTCGCATTCGACGCGACGCACGGTATGCCGACGCTCATATACTGTATCGTCTTGAACCCCGTCTTGCCCGCGGTCCACTCGTCGTCCGTGAGGGGATAAACACCGATGTCGATCGATTGGAACTCGGTTATCTCGTCCTTCAGTGTCCAGTCCTTATATATGACCTCGGACCCGGGCACCTCCATTATCCTGCCTGACGCGCCTATGATCTTCAGCCTGAACTTAAAACCCCTCTTCACGAGCTCTTCAAAAACACCCTTAAGGGACTTGAGGTATTTCGCGGTGCTGTGGCTTCCTATCCAGCCTATTGTTATCCGGCTGCCTGCGGGCTGACCCTCAGGGCGGTCTGAAGGCTTAAATTTCTCGGTGTCGACGGATGTGTGTATTACCGTAACTTCCTTATTGTACTTTGACGCGTATTCCGCGAGATATTCGTTACACGTTATCACGCACCTGCTCATCGCTATTATCTTCGGTATCTTCCACGGGCATTTCAGCCCCTTCAGGAAGCCGTTCGTGCTGCTCGCCGACCCGAGGTATATCGCGTCGTCGAGGTCGTATATTATCTTCTTGCCCGTCACGGCGAGAAGCCATTCTATGGCCGGAGGCCCGAACGGGAACGCCTCGAGGTGTATGAATACAACGTCGGACGAGAACGCGGCAAACAGGTCGCCTATCCTCCTGAACGCGCCGGCCGCGAAATACGCGAGCTTCCTGAGGTACATCCCCTTCTTATAGAGTATCCTGTAAAACGCGGAACTGACGAACGGCCTAACCTTGCATTCGATACCGTTCTGCCTCAGGTACGGAATATACTGCTCCACCCTGTACCTGCTGCTGGGCCCTTCCGTTGGATACGGTTCCAGGAACAATACTCTCATTTCAGGGCTTTCAGGTACTCCTTCAGGGCATCCTGCCACGGCCTTGTCTTGTCGAGGCCAAGCTTCGAGAGGTTACTGTTCAGCATCGCCTCTGACCTGCCCCTCGGCGCCGGAAGGGGGAAAGCGTCCGAAGTGACCGGTTTTATCACCACGTCTTTCCTGCCGAGGTATTCGGCGATCTTTACGGCTATGTCATACCGCGTGCATATCCCCTTGTTCACGCAGTGGTACAGGCCGTATTTCCCGCTCTTTACTATGTCGACTATGCCCTTCGAGAAGTCCGTAGTGAATGTCGGGCTTCCCGTCTTGTCCGTTACGACCGATATCTCCTTCTTCGTGTTCAGCAGCTGGACTATCTTCCAGACGAACTTCTTATCCTTGTTGTGCCCGCCTATCATCCACCCCGCGCGCACGATAAAGTACCTCTTCAATAGCGACCGTACGGATTCCTCACCCTTTAGCTTGCTCATACCGTATATGCTTATCGGGTTGGGCTTGTCCGTCTCTTTATACCCGCCCTCCTTCTCGCCGTCAAATACGGCGCCCGTGCTTATGTATACCATAGCGATATCCAGTTCCTTACAGATCTGGGCGATATTCTCCGTCCCCTGCCAATTCGTCGCATAGGCGTGTTCGGGCTGCAGCTCGCACTTGTCGACGTCGGTCTCCGCGGCGAGATGGAATATTATCTCGGGACGCGCCGCTTTTACGACGGAGAGCATGCCGTTTATGTCCCTTATGTCGCACTTCGTTATACCCTCTTCGCCCGCGATATCCGTGGGAATGAGCTCATAACCGTTCTTAATGAGCAGCGGGCATAACGCGTCCGCGAGCATCCCGTTCGCTCCGGTGACCATGGCTTTCTTTTTCATTATCTCTTCCCTTTCCTCGTTTTGAACACGCTATCGTAGACATCCATATACTTTTCTACTCCCGAACCGAGCGAAAACCCGCTCTCGGCCGCGTTGCGGCAGCGCTTATATGCCTCAGGGCCCTCGGCCGCTATCGAGGCGATCCTGCGAGCGGCTTCCCTGTATTCAGGACGGCTGAATCCGTTGACGACAGCGCCGGCGGAGTTCTCCCTTACCGTCTGCGCGGTATCGCCTATGCCCGAGTTTATGACCACGGGCAGCCCGCAGGAAAGGTATTCCGCGAATTTTATCGGGCATGAGGACCTCTTTGACAGGACAGGCCTGATGAAAAATATCCCCGCATCCGCTGCGCAAAGGTATTCCGGCATCCTGTCATATTCGGCGCCTGTTACTATCACGTCGCGGTCCGAAAGGCCTTTTTTGTCCCTCTGCCTGATTACCGCTTCCCTGTCTATATGGGTAACGAAGATCATGCACGCGCCGGGTATCTCTTCCTTCGCGGCCGCAAGGAAATCAAGCATCTCCGAAGGCATGTACCATGTGCCGATAGAGCCGGTATAAATGAACATGAACCTGCCGCCGAAACCCGGGGCGACCTTCTCCCTTAGCGCTTGCTTTTCCTCGGCGGGCCTTTTGAATTTCTCAAGGTCGACGCAGCACGGTATCACGTGTATGTTGAGCCCGCTGCCGCGGCCTCCCAGGTAATCCCCTTCGACAAGAAATTTCCTTATGTTCTCCGTAAGGAC
>JAKLIT010000179.1 GCA_022709465.1 Candidatus Omnitrophota bacterium
CATTGACATAACCGACAGGGAAGCGTTCCTTGAGTATGCGCGGTCGCACGCTCCGCAGGCCATTATTAACACGGCCGCGATAGCGGATGTCGATCGCTGCGAGCGTGAACCCGCGGAAGCGTTCAGGGTCAACGCCGAAGGCGCGAGGAACGTCGCGGATGCCGCTGCGGCGTCAAGAGCTGTACTTGTGCATATCAGCACCGATTACGTCTTCGACGGAGAGAAGGCCGGGGGCATGGCCTATACGGAAGAAGACAAGACCGGGCCGCTCAGCACCTACGGCGAATCGAAATTAGCCGCCGAAGGATATGTGAAGTCGGCCGGGTGCAGTTACGCGATAATCCGCTCAAGCTGGATGTTCGGCCCAGGCGGGAGGAATTTCATCGATTCCGTAATAGAGGCGGCGCAGAAGTGCGGCAAGGTCAGAGCGATCTCCGAAAAATACGGCGGCCCGACATATACGGCGGACCTTGCCGGAGCCATAAAAGCGCTGGCCGGGAAGATGGCCGCAGGAGGCGCCAAGCCCGGGATATACAACATATCGAACTCGGGCATATGCTCGCGATACCGGTTCGCGAAAGAGATATTGGATTTCTGCGGGCTTACCGCGGAGGTCGTCCCGATAACCGCGAAAGAGGCGGGCGGGCCGGCTGTAAGGCCCAGGACGACAGAACTGGACAATTCTAAGATAGAAGGCGTCCTGGGATATAAGTTGAGGCATTACACCGAAGCGTTCAAAGAGTACATAATGAGAAAGAGGGGGAATAAGGTCTGATGGTAACCAAGTTCAGGGACAAGATCAAACAAAAGAAAGCGAAGATCGCGGTCATTGGCCTCGGATATGTCGGGCTACCGCTTGCGGTTGAATTCGCGAAGGAGGGGTTCCGCGCCCTCGGCGTCGACCTCGACAGGAGAAAAGTCGACTCGATAAATGCCGGTGATTCGTATATCCTCGATATTCCGAGCGAAGAGATAAGGCCGCTCGCGAAGAAGGGCATACTGAAGGCGACCTCCGATTATTCCAGGTTAAAGGATGTCGACGCTATAATAATATGCGTTCCCACGCCCCTTAGGAAGACGAAAGACCCCGACATGTCGTTTATCGTGTCGGCGGCCGAGGCAATTGCCAAGAACCTCAGGAAGGGGCAGGTCATCGTTCTCGAGTCGACGACATACCCCGGCACCACAGAAGAGGTGATACTTCCCATGCTGGAGGCTACGGGGCTTAAGGTGGGCAGGGATTTCTCCCTCGGTTTCTCGCCGGAGAGGATAGACCCGGGCAACCCGAGGTATATGACGCACAATATCCCGAAGGTCGTCAGCGGCATGACGGCAGAATGCAGGCAGAACATAGCCCTGCTATATTCGCAGATAGTGGAAAAGGTTGTGACCGTCTCGTCGGTGAAAGTGGCCGAGATGGTAAAATTGCTTGAGAACACGTTCAGGTCGGTCAATATAGGGCTCGTAAACGAGCTCGCCCTTATGTGCGACAGCCTAAAGGTGGACGTTTGGGAGATCATCGAGGCCGCGAAGACGAAGCCGTTCGGGTTCATGCCTTTTTATCCGGGGCCGGGCCTCGGGGGCCATTGCATACCGATAGACCCGATATACCTGGCGTGGAAGGCAAGGATACAGGGTTTTGAGCCGAGGTTCATCGACCTCGCGTCGAAGATAAACGCCGATATGCCGGAATATGTGGCCGAGAGGATATCGCGCTCGCTTAACAGCAGGTTCGGGAAAGCGGTCAAGGGAGCGAAGGTCCTGATAATAGGCCTGTCATATAAGAAGGACGTGACGGATACGAGGGAGTCGCCCGCTTACGAGGTCATCGAGAAGCTGAAGGAGCGCGGCGCTTCGATATCATATTATGACCCGTTCGTGCCGGCATCGGTGGTATGCGGGCATAAGATCAAGTCCGTGCCGTTGAGCGCGGCGGAGATAAGGAAGAACGACTGTGTTGTCATAGTAACAGACCACTCCAACATCGATTACGATCTTATCGTCGAGAACGCGAAGTTCGTGCTCGACACGCGAAATGCTCTCAGGAACATAAAAAAACGCGAAAAAATAGAAAGGCTGTAAACTGATGGCGAGATACCTTGTGACGGGCGGCGCGGGATTCATCGGCTCGAACATTACAGATGAGCTCGTCAGGCGTAAGCAGGAAGTAAGGGTCTTCGATGACCTCTCATCCGGCAGTAAGGACAACCTGAAGGCCGTGATGAGGGAAATAGAGTTCATAGAGGGCGATATAAGGGATGCGGCGCTGCTTAAGAAGGCGCTGAAGGGATGCGATTATGTCATACACCAGGGGGCATTGCGCTCGGTCCCGAAATCGATGACGAATCCCGGGCTCTATGACGAAGTCAACGTGATGGGAACGCTGAACGTATTGTCGGCCGCGGCTGAGAATAAGGTAAAGAGGGTAGTATTCGCCTCCTCGAGCTCTGTTTACGGAGATTCCGAGAAACTTCCCCAGAGCGAGGACCAAATACCGCAGCCTGTCTCGCCGTATGCCGCGACGAAGCTCGCGGGCGAGCATTACTGCAGGGTTTTCGCGAAGTCATACGGGCTCGAGACGGTGGCCCTGAGGTATTTCAACGTATTCGGCCCGCGCCAGTCG
>JAKLIT010000018.1 GCA_022709465.1 Candidatus Omnitrophota bacterium
CCACAACGACCTCATGTACGCGACGGGGACCGGCAAATCCGTAAAGAAAATATTGATATTATTGCCACGGTGCCTCTCGGCGGAGATAAGGAATAAGATAAAAGAACTCGGGGAAAAGTACGAATTCACGGCGTACACCGCCTTTGGCGGCGACGAGGCGCGCAAGGCCATCAAGGACAACCGCCCGGATGCCGTCATCGGGATAGCGTGCGAAAGGGACCTGATCTCGGGAATACAGGATACTGCCCCCAAGATGCCGGTTTTTGGCCTTGCCAACAAACGTCCGGAAGGGCCCTGCAAGAACACATCCATTGATATGGGCGAACTCGAAAGGATCGTCAGGTACTGCCTCTCAAAATAATATGAGCGATAGAATACTAAGTACGATAGATAAAGCCAGGGATTACATACTGGGCAGGCAGGTCCCGGAAGGCTATTTTCATTCTGTCTTTCACATGGACCTCGGCCTTGAGTCCGATACCCTGTGCATCCTGCGTTTTCTCAAGATAAGTAACGAGGAGCTTGAAAAGAAATTTATAAATTTCATTCTCGGGAACAGGCTTGAGGACGGAGGTTGGTCTATATATCCCGGCGGGCCGCCAGAACTCAACACTACGATAAAATGCTATCTGGCGCTTAAATTGAAGGGATTCGACGAGCGCAGCAGCATGATGATGAGAGACCGCCAGATCATCCTTGACCTCGGAGGCATCGAGAAATCCAACAGCTATACCAGGATATATCTGGCGATGTTCGGGCTCGGAAGCTGGGATGCTTCCCCTGCCATACCGCCGGAGATCGTCCTTTTACCGGATTGGTTCCCGATCAATATTTACGATTTCAGCGCCTGGACCAGGGCTATTGTCGTTCCATTGTCGATCATCTGGGCCCACAAACCGGTCCGCGAGATCGAGAAGAATTTCAATGTCGACGAGCTTTACAAAAGCGGGCGACGGATGAGGGATTGCGGCATTAAGCCGGATGCCGGGATAAGCTGGAAAAACTTCTTCCTTTTTGCCGATGCGCTTATCAAGGCCGTATATAAGCTTCGCCTTTGTTTACTGAGAGGCAAGGCTGTCCTCGCCGCGGAGGAATGGATGGTCGCGAGGCTCGACAAGAGTGACGGCCTTTGTGCCATATATCCGGCCATGGTCAATTCCGTGATGGCCATGAGCTGCCTGGGTTATAAGAATGACCACCCGCTCATGAAGTCTAACATCGATGAGATTTTAAGGCTTGTAGTTGATTTCGGCCATAAATCGGAAATGCAGCCGTGCGTTTCACCCGTATGGGACACTGCACTGGCGGTTTACGCGCTTGGTATTTCGGGCTTTCCGAAGGGGGACGAGAGGATGAGGAAGGCCGGTCGCTGGCTGGTCTCTAAGCAGGCCAATGATGTCGGCGACTGGATAAAAAAAGCAAAAGACGCGAAGCCCGGCGGATGGTATTTCGAATTTCGAAACGAGTTTTATCCTGATATAGATGACAGCGCGCAGGTGCTTATGGCCCTGATGTATGTAGATATGGGCGAAGAAGAAGCGAGGAAAAAGGCCGAGTTCGACCGAGGCATGGATTGGCTGCTTAAAATGCAATCGAGCGACGGAGGTTTTAGCTCATACGACAAGGACAACAACAAGCGCTTCCTTAATAAAGTGCCTTTCGCCGACCATAACGCCATGCTCGACCCGACCTGCGCGGACATAACGGGGCGCACGTGCGAATTGTTCGGCCGCCTCGGTTATGACCCCGGAAAATCTCCCTTGAAAGAGGCAATAAGGTTCCTCAAAAAGGACAAAATACCCGACGGCACATGGTACGGCAGGTGGGGGGTCAATTATATCTACGGGACTTTCCTTGCGTGCAGGGGGCTGCGTTTTTCCGGAGCGAAGGGTTTCGAGAAAGAGCTGGATGTCGCGGCAAAATGGATAAGATCCGTGCAAAATGATGACGGCGGGTGGGGCGAGTCCCCCGTGACTTATGCGGATCCGTTCAAGAAGGGCAAAGGTATATCAACCGCGTCGCAGACGGCCTGGGCGTTGATGGTCCTGTATGCGGCCGGTGATTATAACAGCAGCTCGGTGGAGCGGGGCATAGAGTACCTCATTACCAGCCAGGAAGTTACAGGCGGCTGGGAAGAACCGTATTTCAGCGGAACGGGTTTTCCCAAGGTCTGCTACCTGCGCTATGAGTTATACTCCTCCGTTTTTCCGCTTATTGCGCTATCGGAGTACGCCGCAGCACGCGGAAAACTAAAGGTATAATAAAAATGAGATTTAAACCCGGCCTTACGGCAAAGATCACGAAACAGATAGTCTCGAATAAGATCAGGGGCAAGAAGCGCTTCGCGTTGGTCCTGATGCTCGAGCCGACCTTTATGTGCAACCTCGCGTGCGAGGGATGCGGCAGGATCAGGGAGTACAGGGAAGGCCTCAATAAGATGATGAGCGTCGACGAATGCATAAAGGCGGTCGATGAATGCGGCGCGCAGATCGTCTCGATATGCGGAGGCGAGCCGCTCGTCTACCCGCATATTGAGGAGCTTATCGACCGGCTGGTCAAAAAGGGCAAATACATCTACCTGTGCACTAACGGCCTGTTGTTCAAGGACAAGATGCCGCGCCTGAAACCGAGCGAAAATCTTATGGTGAATTTCCACATCGACGGCCTCGAGAAGACACACGACGCGATAACCGGGCTGAAGGGCGCATATAATAAGGTGATAGAGGCGATAAAGGCAGCGAAGAAGAAGGGCTACTTCGTCTGTACGAACACGACTATATACAAGCAGACCGATATAAACGAATTGAGGCAGCTATTCAAGACGCTTGACGAGCTGAAGGTGGACGGTTTCCTGATATCCCCCGCATACGGGTATGTGCATGTCGGCGAAGCGTTCTTCTTCAAGAAGAAAGAGCTCGCGGAATATTTCAGGAAACTCGAGCCCGAATTCAAGAAGTACAATTTTCTCGGTTCCCCTTTATATATTGAGTTCGTGCAGGGCAAGCGCGAGATAGATTGCGCGCCGTGGTCTGTGCCGACTCGCAACCCGTTCGGCTGGCGTTCGCCGTGCTACCAGCTTGCCGACAGGCATTTCGCGACATATAAAGAGATGATAGAAAAGACCGACTGGAAGAAATACGGCCCGAAGAGCAGGAACCCCCGTTGCGCGGAGTGCGCGGTGCATGCCGGGTTCGAGCCGGCCAGCGTGCTCGAAGGGAAATCGTTCAAGGATATAATGAAGCTCATAGGGTGGCAGTTCACTTAGGGCCAAGTCATGAAAGCTCAAGAATTCAAGGAAGGCCTCGAAAAGCTCGGGTATGATTTCTTCACCGGGGTCCCGTGTTCACTTCTCGGAAGCATTATCGGGGAACTCGGGGACGGCTATATCCCGTCGGTAAGGGAAGATACCGCTCTCGGGCTCGCGGCCGGCGCATACCTCGGCGGAAAGAAACCGTGTGTCCTTATGCAGAACTCTGGCATAGGGTATTCCCTCAATGTCCTTACTAGCCTCAACCTCATATACGATATACCGGTGCTCCTTGTTATCAGCTTTCGCGGTTTTGAGGGAAAGGACGCGCCGGAGCATATAATAATGGGCAGGCACTGTGTTGAGCTTATGGAGGCCGTGGGAATAAGCTCGAGGGTCTGCGACGGGCCGGATATCGGCGCCGCGCTTGCGGAAGCAGACGCGCTGGCAAAGGACGGCAAGCCCTTCGCCTTGTTCATAAGGGAGGGGGCCGTCTCATGATAATGCGCGACGCGATCGCCGGCCTGCTCTCGATCGTAAAAGACGAATACGTGATCTGCGCGAACGGGTTTATTTCGCGCGATACCTTCAACGCGAAAGACAGGCCGCGGAATTTTTATATGCTCGGTTCGATGGGCCAGGCGTCGTCTATAGGACTCGGGCTTGCGGTTGCGGACCCGCGTAAAAAAGTAGTGGTGCTGGACGGCGACGGCAACCTGTTGATGAACCTCGGGATACTCGCGATGATCGCAAAGATATCGCCCAAGAACCTCGTCCATGTCGTCCTCGATAATGAGTGTTATGATTCCACCGGCGGCCAGCCGACAATATCGTCTTCCGTAGACCTTGCCGGCGCCGCGCGCGGATGCGGGATAAAGAACGTAATGAAGGCAGGCGAAACTGCGGATATACCGGCGGCATTCAGGGAATGCCTCGCCGGGGAGGGCCCGGGCTTCCTGCTTATAAAGGTCGGCCGCGATCCCGCCGGGAAAACCCCCCGCGTCGATATCGCGCCGCCGCAGATAGCGGAGAGGTTCAAAAAAGCATGAAGAGATATGTACTGCTGAACCCCGGGCCGGTGAATATCAGGGAGAATGTAAGGAGGAAGCTGCTCGCGCCCGACATCTGCCACCGCGAGCCCGAATTCTCCTCACTGATGTCCGGTTGCGCGAAAAAACTGCTCCGCGCTTTTTCGGCGGCGGCATCCTACGAAGCCGTCTTTATAACGGGTTCTGGCACGGCCGCGCTTGAGGCAGCCGTAGCGTCCTCGGTCCCGCGCGGCAAGAAGATACTCGTCATAAATAACGGTATATACGGCGAAAGGATAGCCGTTATCGCGGGGCGCCATGGTATAGGCACCGTAAATATCAAGTCGGATATCATCCGGACGCCGGATCTCGATGCCGTGGAGAAGAAGCTTCGTGCCGACAGGTCGATCGCTGTAGTCGCGATGGTCCATCATGAGACATCAACGGGGATATTGAACCCGGTAAACGAGGCCGGAAAGCTGTGCAAAAGATATAAAAAGACGTATCTTTTAGATTCCATAAGCGCCATCGGTGGTGAAGACCTCGACCTCGGCAAGTGCGGTGTTGATATCTGTATAGGGACCGCTAATAAATGCATAGAAAGCATACCCGGAGTCTCGTTCGTGCTCCTGAAGAAGTCGGCGCTGCCGGCGCTCGGGAAGGTCGAGCCGCGGTCGCTGTATTTCGATATCCCGGAAAACCTGAAAGGCCAGAAGGCGGGCATCCCGCTGTTCACTCCCGCGGTGCAGGCCTTCCTCGCGCTCGACGGCGCGCTCGATGAACTGCTCAAGGAAGGCGTCGGAAACCGCATAAAGAGGTACCGTAAGCTTGCGGGCCGCTTGAGGAAAGCGTTCGACGGTGCGGGTCTCGAGTACCTTGTGGACCCGGCTTACCATTCGAATACGATAACGGCCTTGCGTTTGCCCGCCGGCTATACCTATGAAAAACTCCACAGGGAATTCAAGTCCAGGGGATTCGTCATATACGCGGGCCAATCCAAGCTCAGGAAGACGATATTCAGGATAGCGAACATGGGACAGATATCCGGGCGCGATTCCCGCAAACTCATAAACGCGATACGGAGCATATTCAGGCGATGAAGGCCGTGATACTCGCCGCGGGGATAGGCAACCGGCTGAAACCTTTGACGGACAAGATGCCGAAGTCGCTTATAAAGATCGGCGACAGGACCGTGCTTGAGCGCATGCTCGATTCGCTCGTAGACCTCGGCATAACGGACGTGACGATCGTGGTCGGCCACTTGAAGCAGATGATAACAGGCCTGATAGGGAATGGTTACAGGACGGCCGAATGCAAATATATAGCCAACCCGGATTACGAGCTCGGCAGCATCCTTTCGTTATACGCGGCGAGGAACGAGTTCGCCGATGACGACACCCTGCTCATGGACGCGGATGTCATATTCGAGGAGAAGGTGCTCGCGAAGATAGCCGGTTCGGGGAACGCCAACTGTTTCCTTGTCGACAGGGGTTTTAAGGACACCGGCGAGGAGATGAAGGTCGCCTCTCTCGGAGGCAAGGTGGTCCAGATAGCAAGGAAGATAACCAGGGAGCATGACAGCGTCGGGGAAGGGGTCGGTTTCTGCAAAGTATCCTCCTCATATTCAAGGGAACTTTTAAAGGCCCTCGAGAAGAGGATATGCCTGAACCGCCTGTGCGATTACGAGATGGCGCTCGATGATTTCTGCCAGCACGTCAACGCGGGCGTAGAGGATGTGACGGGATTGAAATGGACGGAGATAGATTTCCCTGAAGACGTTCAGAAAGCGCAGGAGATCTCGGGAGGGTTGCTATGAAGAGCATCAATAGGGTCTTAAGTGAACCGCTATCCGGCTTATTCGTGAAGTCGGGCCTGCACCCGAATTCGATCACCCTGATGAGCGGGGCGGCGGGGCTTATCGCTTTTTTATTCTTCTGTATAGGCAGCAAGATGAACTTCATAATCGGCGCGCTCTTCTTCGAGCTGTTCTACGTGCTCGATAACTGCGACGGAGAAGTCGCGCGGGCGAAAGGCCTGTCGTCGAAGTTCGGCAGCTGGCTCGACACGATGGTCGATTACATAATCCATGTCATCGCGTTCGGCGGGATAATGCTCGGCGTATACAGGCAGAGCGAGAACCCGGTGATATTCATCGCGGGGATAGCCGCCATGATAGGGATATTCCTGTCGTTCTTTGTCGTTATACTCCAGAAGACGAAAAATTACGGGCTCGCGATACACGGAATGCCGAAAGCGCCCGGCGGCGCCGAGAAACAATTGGGCGTCTGGGACAAGGTCATCGATGTGCTGTCCGTCGGGGATTTCTCGCTTGTCGTGATATTATTCGCATTAATAGGCAGGATGGAGACGCTGCTGTGGCTTGCCGCGGTAGGCGCGAACCTTTTCTGTGTCATACTGCTTGCGGTCAACTTCAAATACCTGACCGGCCGTGAATAGATGAAGATACTCAAAAATGCCGTGCTGGCCCTTGCGGCCGCGCTCTTTGTGTGGATAATCTTCAAGTCGGGCCCCGACCTGATATTAGCGCAGATCGTCTCGCTGAACTGGAAGATAGCGGTTGTCGTAGCGGCGTATATTATCGTGTACTATTTCGATACGATGGGATGGCGGTGGGCTTTCCGCGGGGAAGTGAAGCTTCCGCCGCTCTGGCGGTTCTTCCTCGCGAGGCAGGCGGGCGAGGCGATCAATTACACCACGCCGACCGCGTATATAGGCGGAGAGCCGGTAAAGGCGCTCGTGCTGCGCAAGCGAGACGGGGTCGATATGGTGGACGGGCTCGCGAGCGTCGTGATAGCGAAGACATCGCTGTTCCTGAGCAAGGTAGTATTCCTGCTGGCGGGCATAATCATCGCGCTGAAGATTTTCAGGTTCAGCGGCATAGTGGCGACCGGGATACTCTGGACCTTCGCCGGGGTCTTTGGCCTGCTTATCCTTTTCCTCTTCCTGCAGAAGAAGGGTCTCTTCATGCTCGGGCTCAAGATGGCGCGAAAGTTCAGGCTCAACGATCCCCTTGAAGGGAAGAGGACGAGTCTCGAAGAGATAGACAGGGTGATAAGCGAATTTTACGCTAAGGAGAGGCCGCGCTTCTTCCTTTCCTTCCTTTACCATCTTATCGGGTGGTTCGCCGGCCTCATCGAGGTATACCTGATAATGTATTTCCTTGGCGTCCAGGTGGACTGGGCCCGGGCGCTCGTGATAGAGGTCTTCTTCAAGGCAGCGAACTCCGCTTTCTTCTTCGTGCCGGCGGCGCTCGGGGTGC
The DNA here is from genome assembly GCA_022709465.1 of Candidatus Omnitrophota bacterium. The sequence continues at coordinate 7,556 of JAKLIT010000018.1, forward strand.
AGGAAGGCGCCGGATACGCGGTGCTCGCCGCGCTCGGTATAGGCGGGGAGATCGGCGTGGCGCTCAGCATAGTCAAAAGGATACGCGAGATCGCCTGGGCGGGTTTCGGGCTCGCAATATACTGGAAGACGCCTAAATGATATTAGTGACAGGGGCTAACGGTTTTATAGGTTCAAGGGTCGTGCGCCAGCTGCTCGTGCAGGGTGAGAGGGTCAAGTGTTTTGTCCGCAGGGAGACGAACCTAGTTAACCTCGAGGCCGGCGGGGCGAGGTATGATGTCGAGATGGCCTACGGCGATATACGCGACTACGGTTCGGTCAGGAAAGCCGTGGAGGGCTCAAGGGCCGTATACCATATCGCGGCCTACGCGCACCTGTGGTACCCCGACGTGAAGGCGGTCTATGACATTAACTGGAAGGGATCTAAGAACGTCTTCCAGGCCTGCCTCGAAGAAGGCGTGGAAAAGGTCGTATATACCAACACCGCAGCGATAATGAAAGGCGGCACAAAGAGCGAGCCCGGCAACGAGGACGCGGGCGCCCGGATGACGCTCGCGGAGATGCCCGGACATTATACCCGTTCGAAGTTCCTCGCTTATAATGAGGCGCTGAACTATTCAAGGAACGGCTTGCCGGTCACCATAGTAAGCCCGACAACGCCGGTCGGATGCGGGGATTACAAGCCCACGCCTCCTGGCAGGATGATAATCGACTACCTTAACGGGAAATTGCCAGCTTATATCTCGGCGGTCCTGAATTATATAGACGTAGACGACGCCGCGGCGGGCCACATTGCCGCGGAGAAGACGGGCAGGATAGGGGAACGCTATATACTCGGCGCGCATAATCTCACGCTCGATGAGCTGTTCGCGATACTCGATAAGATAACGGGTGTTCCCGCCCCGAAGATAAAACTGCCGGCAGCGCCGCTTCTTCCGATCGGGTTCATATGCGGGAAGATATCGGAGAATATAACGCACAGGGAGCCGCCGGTGCCGTGGGAAGGACTGAGGCTGGCCGCAAGGCCGTTCGCCTTTGACTCATCCAAGGCGGTAAGGGAACTCGGGCTGCCGCAGGGCGGCATCGAGGCCGCCTTAAGGAAGGCGGTCGATTGGTTCCGTTCGCACGGGTATACTGCTAACGCCAAGACCGGAGGCAACAGATGAAGATATTGACCCCTAAGAAGATAGGGTGCTGTTTCGGAGTGAACCGCGCCGTAAAACTGACCGAAGAGGCGCTTTCAAGGAAAGTGCCGGCTTACATAAACGGCGAACTCGTGCATAACGACACGATAACGAGGAAACTGTCGGAGAAAGGCCTCACCGAGATAAAGAGCATAGATGAGGTCAAGGGCGGCACTCTGATAATAAGGGCGCACGGCATATCTCCCGAGGAGAGGGCAAGAGTCGACGAGAGGAAGGTGGAGATCGTTGACGCTACGTGCCCGATCGTCAGGCAGGCGCAGGTCTCCGCGAAGAAGCTTGAGGAAGAGGGCTACCAGGTCATGATCGTCGGCGACAAGGCCCATGCAGAGATAAAGGGCATATTGGGCCACCTGAGGAACGAAGCGCTCGTGGTCTCGAACCATAAGGAGGTGGACCCGGCAAAGCTCAAGAACAAGGTCGGCCTCATATTCCAGACGACGCATTCGATCGAGCTCTGCAGGGAGGTCGTGGCGGAGGTCATGAAAGTCGCGCATGAGATAAAGATAGTCAATACGATATGCGCGGACATAAGGAAGAGGCAGGAGGACGCCGTAAAGCTCGCCCAGAAGGCAGGGCTCATGATAGTCGTAGGCAGCCACCACAGCTCTAACACGATAAAACTCAAGAAACTTTGCATGAAATATAACGATAATACGATACAGATAGAGCGCGCAAAGGACCTCGACCCGAAAAAATTCAAGGGGATAAGGTCGGTCGGGATAATCGGCGGTGCCTCGACGCCGGACATACTTATAGAGGAGGTCAAGAAGAGGTTGAGGAGCTTAAACAGGAGATGAGCGTTAAAGCAGCCGTCATTTTCGCGCTCTACTGGGAATTGCGGCCGTTCGCAAAGAAACTCGGCATAGGATTTTTGGGGTCGCTCGCGCCGGTGATCACTTCCGAAGGCGGTGATATAGTGATCGCCCGCAGCGGCATGGGCGCCGAAAGGTCCAAAAAGACGGCCTCGCGCATTATCGAAGAGTATAAGCCCGAGCTCATAATATCGGCCGGGTTCTGCGGAGCGCTCGTCGACGAGCTGAAGATAGGAGACGTGATCGTCTCTGACCTGAAGGACCGCAAGTTATACTGTTCGCCGAAACCGCTTTTTTCCTGTGAAGAGAAGACGGCGGCGTTCCATAAGGAGGGAGCCATCGTCGTCGATATGGAATCCTCCGGTGTGGCCGAAGCGGCCGCGAAAACCGGGACCAGGTACCTCGCGGTAAAAGCGGTGAGCGACACGCTGCTGGAGGAACTTCCCCGCTCGCTGCTCGGGTTCTTCTCCGTGCCGAGGCTGCTGCGTTTCAGGGACGCTTCGCAAAAAGCGTCTAAAAACATTTCTGAATTCCTGCTCGAATACATCAAAAAAGGAGAGAATTGATGAAGATTGTGCCGGCCCTGCTGACCGACAAGCCAGCCGAACTGGAGAGGATGATACGGCAGGCGGAGGGTTTCTGCGGGCTTGTCCAGGTGGACATAATGGACGGTAAATTCGTGCCTTCAAAGAGCGTTTCGGCCGCAGACCTCGCCAAGATCAGGACAGGGCTTGAGCTCGAGATACATATCATGGTCGAGGACCCGTTGAATTATATCTTGCCTTTCAAAAAAGCCGGCGCAGGCAGGATCGTATTCCACCTGGAGTCGAAGGACGACCCCGCCGAGGTGATAAAGAACATACGCGCGCAGGGCATGCAGGCCGGCATAGCGATCAACCCGGAGACGCCGGTATCGAAGGCAGAGCCGTATTTTAAGGACATTGATATATTGCTCTTCCTTTCGGTCAATCCCGGCTATTACGGGAGTAAGTTCATCCCCGAAGTGTGCGACAAGGCGCGTTCGCTTAAAGGAAGGAAGGACAGGCCCTTGATAGCCATGGACGGCGGGCTCAAATCGGATAATATCGTTATGATACGCGACGCGGGGGTGGACCTGGCCTGCGTCGGAAGCGGAGTCTTCGGCAAAGGCGACCCCGCGCAGAATTACCGCGCGCTCACGGAGATGCTCGGTTAATTTGCTATAGACAACGCTTTTTTATATGATATAATTTAACCAAGAAGGAGGGTAATATGCGCATATTGATCATATCGATGCTGTTGTTCGCCCTAACGTTCACGGTATCAGCCCCCGTACTTGCGGCCGATTCAAGCGGCCTCATCAGGAACGGCCTCGTCGGCGCTGCGACGGGCGCGGTAGCCGCGGGCGCGTCCCACGGCAAGGCCGGCAAGGGCGCGCTGATAGGCGCAGGCACCGGAATAGCCGCCAATGTCATAGCGGATGCCATCATGCCCAGCGAGAAGAGCGAGCCGGCACCCGCATCTTCTTCGTCTTCCAGTGACTCGAGCGGTTTCGAGAGGGGATATACCAAAGGATACGAAGCCGGTTACCAGGCCGGTTACCAGGCGGGAATAAAGGGGCAGTAGGCGCCCTGCCTTATCCAAGGCATAGATTTTTGACCTTACAAAAGGCCCTTTGATGATTGAATCGGGGGGCTTTTTGTTTTATAATGATACCCAATAACAGGGTGGTGTATGAACAGAAAAAGGGTAAAGGGCGAGACGGTCGGCGCTATAATGAAGAACGAGTTTTTGGCCGTCCCCGAACACTTCACGATAGATGAGACGATAAAACATTTCCGGACCGCGTCCCTCGAAAAGGTCTCCAAACCCTCCTATATATATGTCGTAGACGAAGATGGGCACCTTGTCGGCGTGGTCCAGATGAGGGACCTGTTGAGCCACGCCCCCGCCGTACGCGTAAACGACATAATGCTCAAGAATGTCGTGAAAGTCCACGCGGAGATGGACCAGGAAGAGGCGGTAAAGTATTTCATAAGGCACAGGTTCCTCGCGATACCGGTCGTGAACAACGACCAGATGCTCGTAGGCATAATAACGGCCGATGAGATGGTCGATATCGCGGAACTCGAGGCCGAAGACGATATCGCGAAGATAGTCGGTACAGGCGTCGACGAGATCACGAGCCGGTCTATACCGCGCATAGTCCGCCTGAGGCTCCCGTGGCTCGCGGTCAGCATATTCAGCGGGCTGGCCTGCGCTTTCATAACGGGATGGTTCCAGTATGAGCTGAAATCGGTCATCGCGCTCGCGTTATTCATACCGATAGTCCTCGGGCTCTCGGAGAGTACCGGGACGCAGTCGGCGACGATAGTCGTAAGGAACATGGCGCTCGGGAGGGCCACGTTCAAGGACGTGAGATGGCTGCTCCAGAAAGAGATACTTGTCGGCATAATCGTCGGGCTTGCCTGCGGCATATTTGTGGGCGGGATAGCTACGATGTGGCAGGAGAGCCCGAAACTGGGCGCGGCCCTCGCAATGTCGATGTCCGCCTCTATAATGCTGTCAGGCGCCGTCGGCTCATTCCTGCCGTTCATATTCCGCGCGCTCGGGTTCGATCCCGCGCTTTCCTCGGGCCCCATAGTGCTTGCCACATGCGACGTGATAACGCTTCTTATATATTTCAAGGTATCGGGTTTTTTCCTCGCGGGTTAGAAAGGATCCAGGCTGACAGATGAAAAACAAATATAAATTGGAAGTGTTCCCGAACCTGCACAAAGGTTACGAGATAAACATAGAGATCCCCGAATACACATCGGTCTGCCCGAAGACCGGGCTGCCGGATTTCGGAACGATAACGATAAGGTATATGCCCGGAAAGTCGTGTATAGAGCTGAAATCGCTGAAATACTACATAATCGGATACCGCAACATGGGCATATTCTACGAGAATGTCATCAATAAGATGCTCAAGGACGTCGTCTCCGCGTGCAAGCCGAAATGGTGCATCGTGACGGGCGATTTCAACGCGCGCGGGGGGATAAGGACGACCGTGACCGCGAAATACCGCGTAAAATGATGAAGATAACCACGAAGAGCGGAGATAGGGGAAAGACGAGGTTATGCGGCGGAAGGCCGGTATCCAAGTGCGACCCAAGGATAAAAGCCCAGGGCGCACTCGATGAACTCGTGTCTTTCCTCGGGCTGGCTAAGGTAAAGGCGAAGGACCCCGCTATAAAGAAGAAGATAGGCCTTATCCAGAGGGACCTTTTCAGGATGATCGGTTCGATATCATCCGGCAGCTCGGAGAGGAAGAGTTTCTCGATAAAGGATTGCGACGTCAGGATGCTCGAAGAATTCGGGGACGCGGTCGAAGGCAGGATAAGTATGCCTTCCGGATTCATTGTGCCCGGAGTCAATGAGAGTTCAGCCATCCTGCATGTAGCCAGGACGGTCGCGCGCCGCGCGGAATGCTCGGTCGTCGAGCTTGGCGCCAGGATAAAGACGGAGCCGTGCATAACGGCCTACCTTAACAGATTATCCGACCTGCTTTATGTCTTTGCCGTTTGTGAGGAGCGGGGTTCCGAACCCGCCTGATATGGACGCCCCCGTTCCCGCCGATATCCGCGGCATATTCTCGTTCCTTGCGGGAAGGTATGACATGTTCAATGCTCTCGCGAGCATCGGGATGGACAGGTCATGGAGGAAGAGGGCTGCCGGCCTGGCGGTAGGCGCGATGAGGCCCGGTTCGCATGTGCTCGACCTCTGCGCCGGCACGGGTGACCTCGCTATCGAGGTCGCGTCCCTGGACAGGTACAGCCGCATAGAGGCACTGGACTTCTGCCCTGAGATGGTCGAGATAGGCAAGGCGAAAGCGCGCGCGAAAAAGCTCGACGGACGGATAAACTGGACCGTCGCGGACGCCTCCGATATGTCGTATGCCAACGGGACATTCGACGCCATAACGTGCGGTTTCGCGCTCCGGAATATGCAGAAGTACCTAGATAAAGTTTTCGCGGAGTCGTGCAGGGTGTTGAAGGCCGGCGGGTTCATGATAGCGTTGGACCTGACGCGCCCGGAAGGCCGTGCCAGGAAAGCGTTGCACGGGATATACCTTAAATGCGCGCTGCCCGCGATAGGGTTCATCATATACGGCAGGACATCCCCGTTCCGGTACCTCGGGGAGTCGATATCCGGATTTTACACGGCCGAAGAGGTCAAAGAGAAGTTCCTGAAGGCGGGCTTCCGGGAATGCCGGTACGAACCGGCCGGTTTCGGGGCGGCGGGCATATATACGGCCGTAAAGTGATGCCTATAATAATATGAACAAGATACTTGTCTGGTTGGCGGCCCCGAGGCCGCAGTTCTTCACGGCGGCGGTCGTGCCGGTGGCGCTCGGCGCCGCGGTCGCGTATAACGGCACCGGCATTATCGACTGGGGCCTGTTCTGGTTGTCCATGGCCGGCGCGGTGCTTTCGCAGGCCGGGCTCAACCTGACGAACGATTATTATGATTTTAAAAGCGGCGATGACGTGGTCAACAAGAACCCGACGCCGTTCAGCGGCGGAAGCGGGGTGCTGACCCGCGGGCTGTTAAAACCCCGGGAAGTCCTGGCGGCCGGGCTGCTGTGTTTTGCCGCGACGGCGGCGATAGGATTTTACCTTGTATTTCTCATAAAAGGATATATCCTTATAGCTATAGGCGCTACAGGCATATTCCTGGCGTTCTTTTATACCGCGGGGCCGTTTAAGATAGGGTATACAAGGTTCGCGGAAGCGGCCACCGGGATAGGTTTCGGCCCGTTGATGGTTCTGGGTTCGTATTACGTTCAGGCGCGCCGCCTGGCATGGGAGCCGTTCTGGGCTTCCATTCCTGTAGCTATACTCATAGCGCTGGTCCTGTATATAAACGAATTTCCCGATCATGATGCGGACAGCGTATCCGGAAAGAACAACACAGTTGTCTCCATCGGGAGGAAGAAGGCGTCCGGATATTATGCGCTGTTGATGTTGTCGGCATACCTGGCGGTTGCTGCCGGCGTGATTTCAGGGATCCTGCCGGGAGCCGCCCTGATAACTGTGGCGACTTTTCCGTTGGCCGCCATGGCGATAAGGACAGTAAAGGCGCATTACGATAAGGTGAAGGAACTGCTTCCCGCGAATGCGCTGACGGTAGCCGTACATTTCGTTTTCGGAATGCTTTTAACGATGTCTTACGTTTGGGGGAGAAAATAGGAGGAGCGGATGGCGAGCAACAGGACGATCGTCGGGCTTGTGTTTTCGTTTGTTATGGCTTTAACGGGCAATTCCGGTTTCGCGCAGGAGGCGGCGGTGGTTAACCTTATGGTACCGAATGCGATGCAGGGGACATGGGAGAACAAAGGCACCGCTAAGCACAGCTATATATCCGAGGGCGCGCGCACGGAAGGCGCGAAGTCGGTCCAGGTCAAATATAACGTGAGCGGAGCCAGGCAGGAATCCGGTTTCTGGTTCGGCCTCATCGGCAAGGACCTCAGCAAGTACGGAGAGGTCAGTTTCTGGGTGAAAGGCGAGAAGGGCGGCGAGAACTTCAGGATCGGCATAAAAGACAGCTCCCATTTTGAGGACAAGATAGATATAAAGGACCTGGTTCCCGGAGGGGTGACCACGCAGTGGCAGAAGGTCACGATCCCGCTGTCCGATTTCAAATCGATAAAGAACTGGTTCAGCATGGACAACTTCTCGGTCACGTTCCGCAACGATTACGGCCAGCCGTTCACGGGGACGATATACCTCGACGGGCTCGCCCTCAGCGGTGAGAGGACGGGCGTAGAGCGCCAGCCGGTCATAAAATGGCCCGCGCCGGAACTCTCGACCATGACGGACGAGCAGTTCCTCGACCTCATCGAGCATTCCGCATGCATGTTCTTCTGGGATGAGGCGAATCCCGAGAACGGGCTCATAAAAGATAATTGCGCTTCTTTCATGGCGGACGCCGCGCCGATGGCGAGCATCGCGTCAGTCGGTTTCGGCCTTCCGGCGTTATGCGTCGCGGTCGACCGCGGCTGGTTGCCGAAGGACAAGGTAGAGCAGAGGATATTAACGACGCTTAAATTCTTCAAGGACAAGGCAGAATGCGTCCACGGTTTTTATTACCATTTCCTCGACATGAGGAGCGGGGACCGCTGGGGCGATTGCGAGCTTTCGTCGATCGATACGGCCCTGCTGATGGCGGGCGTGATTTACGCGGGTGAATATTTCAAGGGCACCGAGATAGAGAAGCTCGCGAAGGAACTCTATGATAGGGTCGATTGGGCGTGGATGATGGATAACGGCACGACACCGAGCATGGGCTGGTTCCCCGATAAAGGTTTCCTGCCTTACAGGTGGTCGGGATATACGTCGGAGCACCTCGTGCTCTATTTTATGGGCATAGGTTCTACGACCCACCCGATGTCGCCGGATTCATGGAACGCGTTCAGCCGCGGAATGAACACATATAAGGAATACAGGTTCAGCGGGCCGCCCGCGCTATTCACGCACCAGTATTCGCATTGCTATGTCGACTTCAAGGGCAAGGAAGACAGGTTCATGGATTACCAGGAGAATTCCGTCCAGGCGACCCTGGCCAACAGGCA
>JAKLIT010000180.1 GCA_022709465.1 Candidatus Omnitrophota bacterium
GCCGTCAAGGTCAACGGCGTAGCCGCCGTCATATCGATGTCGAGGCCCGACGCTTTCGGCGCGGTCAGGTATAAACAGGACGATATAGTGAGCGTGATAGAATCCGGCAAGGTCCCGGAGGAGAGGTCCGTAGAGGACCCGGACAAGTTCGCTTCGGGCGCGCTGGAGTTCGCTTTTTCCATTAAGCCTGGCAAGAAGACGGACTACTATTTCGCTATACCGCTGCACGGCTGCGACAGCGTGCAGGGCCTGCCTAAGAAACCGGGCAAGGCCGCCGGCCATTTCGCGAAACTCCTTAAGGACCAGAAGAAATACTGGGAAGCTAAGCTCGATGCCGTCCAGATAGACGTTCCGGACCGCGAGATCGTGGACGCGATGAAGGCGAACCTCGGGTATATCCTGATAAACAAGGACCTGCTTAAACTGCAGCCAGGCTCGCGCAATTACAAGAAGGCCTGGATGCGCGACGGCGCGCTGATATCGGCCGCGATGATGAGGATGGGCTATGACAACGACGTCAAGGAGTTCCTGGACTGGATAGCGAAGAGACAGTACCCGAACGGGATGGTGCCTTTCATGCTCGAGGAAGGCGGAATGCCGGGATGGGCAAAGGACTGGAAGGAATATGACAGCCAGGGCGAGTTCATATTCGCGATATACGACTATTATTGTTTTACCGGCGACAGGGAGTTCCTTGAGCAGAAGTGGCCGAACATAGAAAAGGCGCTGAAGTTCCTGGTAGAGCTCAGGAAGCAGAGGCTTACCGACCCGTACTGCAAGGGCCCCGACTCGAAGAAGGTGTTCTGCGGGATACTCCCCGAGTCGAACAGCCACGAAGGATATTTCCCCGCGATGCACAGCTACTGGGACGATTTCTGGGCGCTGAAAGGATGGGAGGACGCGGGCTCGATAGCGAAGATACTCGGCAAGGAAGACGCGGCCAAGTGGATAGATACCGAGAAGGCGTCGTTCAGGAAGTCGGTATACGACTCTATAAACCTTGTCATGAAAGTGCATAATATTGATTACATACCGGGCTGCGCTGACAAAGGGGATTTCGACGCGACGTCGACGGCGCAGGGAATATATCCGTGCGGCGAGGGCAAGTACATGCCGCAGCCCCAGTTAAATAACACGTTCGACAGGTACCTGAAAGATTCGTTAAGGCCCAGGTATAAGGACGACTGGAAAGGTAGTTACACGCCTTACGAGATACGCTCGATATCGGCCCTTATAATTATGGGCGAAAGGCAAAAGGCCTTCGAGATGCTGAAATATTTCCAGACCGTGAAACGCCCGCGCGCGTGGAACCACTGGGCGGAGGTCGTATTCAGCGGATACCGCCATCCGCAGTATCTCGGAGACATGCCGCATACCTGGATAGGCGCGGAGTATATATGCGCCGTAAGGAATATCTTCGTTTATGAGGACGGCGGCAAGCTCATCCTCGGGGCAGGCATACCCCGGGAATGGGCCGACTCAGGCAAGGCGATAAAGGCGGAAAAGATGCCGACATATTTCGGCGAAATAAGCTATACGCTGAAACCTTATGCGAAAGGGCTGAAACTCGAGGTCCGCGGGAAGGCGAAACCGCCGGAAGGGTTCCTGTTCAGGGACCCGAGGACGGGGAAAGAGTTTACATTTAACAAGTTGCCTGCTAATATAGTGATATCAGGCAAAGGGGACGAATGAGCGCAAAGACACTCGAAGAACTGGCGGAAAAACTTAAAGTATCGCGCAGGACTATCTCGCGCGCGCTGAAGAACGACGCGAACGTCGCGAGCGAGACGCGCCGCCGCATACTCGACTACCTTGAGAAGGACAAATATTTCCCGAACGTCCACGCCGCGAGCCTGGCGTCCAAGAAGATCAACGTCATCGGGCTTATTTTCCCGAAGAACGCCTTCCTGCACGCCGACTTCTTCGCGATAGACACGATAAAGGGAGCGGCGAAGTTCGCCAACGAGAACAATTACCAGCTGATGATGTTCACGCAGAACAAGTTCGACAGCGACCAGTGCCTGCAGATGTATAAGAGCAAGCTCGTCGGCGGGCTCATGATAGTGGCGATATCTAAGGACGATACCGAAAAGATAGAGGAGCTCAGGAAGAACCATGTCCCGGTCGCGCTACTCTTCGCCTATTCGGACGCGGTGGATTCCTTCGGCTGCGACAACAAGCGCGGCGGCTACATTGCGACGAAGCACCTCATTGATACCGGGAGGAAGAAGATAGCTTTCATACACGGCCACGAGAACTGGTTCGACTCCGCGGAAAGGTTCGAGGGGTACAAGAAAGCTCTCGAGGATGCCGGTATCCCGTTCAGGCAGGAGTATGTCGAACGCGGGTATTTCAGGTATGAGGATGCCCAGGAAGCGACAAAGAAACTGATGCTGCTGGACAACCCGCCCGACGGCATATTTTCCGCGAACGACAGGATGGCAATAGGCGTCATAAGGGCCCTTAAGGTGGCGGGAAAGAAGGTGCCAGAGGATGTCGCCGTAATAGGGTTCGATAATATACCCATTTGCGATTTCTTCGATCCGCCCATAACTACCGTCGCGCAGCCGGTAATGGAGATCGCCTATACT
>JAKLIT010000181.1 GCA_022709465.1 Candidatus Omnitrophota bacterium
TCGTCCTCTTCCATCTCGCCTATCGAGACAAAATAGAATCCCGCATCTCCCCATATATCCCCTACGGTGCCCCCGTAGCCCCATATATCACCTTCGTGATTGAACCCTCCGTAATAGTATTCGTCGTAATAGTCATATCCGTAGGAAGAGTATGCGCAATTGCCTAAATAGGTGCTGGATGAGAGCATTTGCTCGACGAACCCGCCGGCGCCTGTGCCTTCAATGCCTTCTCCTGCATGCGCGAGTATCGTGCCGTAGTAGGCGCCGAGACGGGACGTGTCAAGATAGGAACCTGAGATGTCCAATCTTACGGCACCGTTAAGGTCATCCGTTCCCTCTACAAGCGAGAAGAAATACCCGTCATTATAATCGCCTCCGGCGACAGCGCTCCAGCTTGTGAGTCCGTTCGGGTTGCTGTAGCCGCCGTAATGCGCTTCACGCCAGATACCCCAATCCTGGCCTTCGATCTTCGCCATCTGCCTGTCAAATCCCGTGTCCAGATAACCGTTGCCGCCGTCAAAGGCAAAGTAAAGGCCGCCGTAACCCTCGCCCTCCACCGTGCTGTATTCGACGTTCGGCTCGAGCTGTGCCATCGGGATGACGTAAAGGTCGCCGCTTCCTGCCATGTTGCCCCAGAAATAGCCGTCCATCTCATTGACGGTGTTGGAGCCCGAGAGCACGCCGAAGAGGTTGCCTGCCATGCCGGACGGGTCTATATATATAGAAGATACGACAGTATCCCAGCTGTGCATGATACCGCCGCTCCAGCCGTAGAATGCTCCGCCGTTAACGCCTGAGCCTTCGACATCACCTACGAACACCCTGTTATACGGATTATCATATGTGCCGGTGACGTTCATCGAAATAGTGCCGGACCACTGCTCGCTGAGCGGCGTTGTGCTCGAAAGCGCCATATTGAAGAAATTATTCTCAGACGCGCCTTCATAACCGAACGCTCCCTCGATAGTGCCGTTAATCGTCACGGGAAGCGGCCCCGGTTCACCGCCTTCGCCCGATCCGCCGGTACCGCCTTCGCCCGATCCTATTATTTCGGTAAAGGGCTTATCGGAAAATACGTTATTGGCACCGTTATCCGGGTTTCCGGTATCTCCGGTATCGCCGCCTGAATAACCCTCCGGGCCGCTGTAACCTTCGACATCGCCCCCGAACTCCCAGCCTTCATGCCAGTTCGATCTCTGGTCGTCTGAAGGCGGTAACGGATTGGTGATATTACCGTTCCCGTCAACCGCGGCTCCTGTTCCCATCGGGACGTTTTGCGCAGTCCCGTTTATTATGCTTTTAAGTACGCCGTTGCCTTCCTCGAAATACGCGTTGGTCAAGTTCGGCAGTATATTCAGGAACAATACGGTACCGCGGACGCAGGCAACCGCGTTAGGCGTCTTGACCTCGAACTTCGAATTGCCCTTTAGCTTCTCGACCTGGGCCCTGAGCTTGCCGCCCGTGGATTCGAAAAGGTTCTCGTATTCTCCCTTGCCGTTTGCCGACATCCCGGATATCGTGACGTTGGAATTCTGCTGCAGCGTTATGATATTACCGTTCTCTACCTTGAATTCTACTTTGCCGTTCTGCTTCGTCTCGATCGAATCGCCCGTCTTTACCGATTCATTGAGCTTAGCGTCGTGCCAGGCTTTTGCACCCTTGTTCTTGATCCTGACATCTCCGGCCAATTTCACGATCACTGCCTTCATCTCTCCCGCCTGGCTGTATCCTTCGGCAACGGGAATATCAGAAGAGGCAGCCATGCTCTTCGAGACGGATGTATCGGATTCATGCGACTTCTTTTCGGAGGCGAGCATCATCCTCGGCGAGGAAGGCTCGTTATCCGAGGCGACTACGGAGACCTCGCCGCCTTTTATTTCGACCTTCTTATCAGGCGAGGAAGGGTTCGACAACGAGTACCTGCCGTTGAGCACGGCAACCGCGGTCGAGGACTTTTGGAACACTACAACCACGTCCGTCCCTTTTACGGAACCGTTCGCGTTCGGCGTGTTTATGGTAAAGCTGTCCTTCGCCGCGGATTTCGATATTATAGCCCTTATCTTACCGCGCTCGACGTTCAATACGGCGTTTATCCTCTTGCCGTCAGCGCCTATGCTGTAATCTGATACGTCCAGCCTGGTTTTTTCCGCAAGCCTGACCACCGATTTGTCAGCGAAGGTTATCTCGGCCTTTGAGGCGCTCTTTGTGCGCACGGAGTCGCCTGCATCGATCTCGGACCCGAGCGAGGCCGCAGACGGGGATTCAGATCCCGCCTTAAATAGGTCCACGTTCCCTTCGAGCGAAGTTATCCTGCCTATGCCGGACGCAAATGCCGCGGAGCTCCCGAGTATAAGAAGGGCTGCCAGCGCGATGATCTTGATGTTGCGGTCTTTCATTTCATGTATCTCCTTTGTTAAAATTTGTACTCGACGCCGAGACTGTAAATGCTCCTGTCATAATCGTATACCGCTATATTTGAATGGTCTTTTATGTATGTATACCTGAATTGAAGCTCGGCTTCCTTCCAGAAGTTATACCCGAGCATGGATGACAGCGTATATGTCTGGTCATCCCTTTTGACGCC
>JAKLIT010000182.1 GCA_022709465.1 Candidatus Omnitrophota bacterium
CATCTGCTCGTCCGACAGGTCGAGGCCTCGCTGGTGCCTGTAGGCGAGCGCGTCCTTGTTCATCGTGCTCGCATATACGCGCCTGACCGCCTCGGTGAACTTCGCGTACCTCTCCTCCGGCGTCCCCTGGTTCACGAGAAATATGCTCTCGTATTTGCCGGCGAACGCGTTGCCGAAACTGTCCTCGAGCAGGGAGCTCGAACGCACGATTATCGGGGACTGGCCGTAGTATTTGATGAGCTGCCGGAACTGCTCCTTAATCTCCTCGGGAAATACGCCCGCGAGCATCTTCTCGCGCAGCGATTCCGCGACGGTGAAATAGCCGTCCTTGGTCTTCTGCTCCATCCTGAGCTTCCACCAGCCGTTCTCGACCATATACGTGTAGAAGACGTCGGAACCGACATAGAAAGAGTCGTGCGGTTCGAAATACTCGTCCATCCCGAGCGAACGCTCTTTCATCAGTATGCTCCTCGCGAGCAGCATGCCGACGGCCTTGCCGCCTATGAACCCCGTGCCTATCATCTTCGATTTGGCGGCCAGCAGGTCCTCGAGCGAAAAGTTCCGCTCCGAGAGCGCGAGGAGTTTCTCCTCCCGCGCGATCATTATCTTGCAGAGGTGCTGAAGCATCTCTTTCTTCTCGTCCTGCGAGCCCGCCTTCAGCGCGAGGTCCTCTGCCTTCATGAAGAGCCGGTCCCAGTAATCGAGGTTCCTGCGCGTGCTCTTCGTCCCCTTCTTCAGAATGTCGGAGAAGAGCCGCGCGGTATCGGCGCTGTTGGCTATCGGGACGAAACGGTCGCGGCTTATCAGGTGCGGAAGGAACATCGTCGGGGAATACCTGTTCCAGACCTTCAGCGGGTGGACATAATACCTGCCTTCGTATTCGTAAACATCTATAAGCAGCTGGGTTATCTCGCGTATGCGGGCGACCGTCCTGAAAGAGTGCTTGTTGCGCAGTATGGAAAAATAGGCGATCGTGTTCAGCTCGTAAAGGTACGGGCACATTATCTTGAAGAAGTTGCCTATCATCAGGTCGTTAGCCCATGCCGGCAGGAGGTCGGAGAGGCAGTCGAAAGCGTAATATACGCCTTCGCCGTGTTCTTTTATTATCCCGTTGAGCTTCGTGGAAAACGACTCGAACCCTTCATACGCGTCGAGCTTGTATACGAGGATGCCCTTGCCTTGCTCAAGCAGGGGCTTATGGCTGGCGAACCTTATATATATTACCTTCTTCTTCTCTTCGAGCGCTTTCTTGACGAACGGGGTAAGAAAATGCTGGTAATCCCTGACGTCGTCGATCTGCCATACGACATTATCGCCGATCCTCAGGCCGGTAATGACCTTATCGAGCCCTTTCAATCCGGTGCTTATAGCCACGAGGCCTCCGTCTTTAAAACAAACAAGGGCGTCCGTTGGGACGCCCTTGTCCTTGTTATATGCGAGGCGGCTTTTAGACCAGGCCCTGGTCTATCATCGCGTCCGCTACCTTCACGAAACCGGCGATATTCGCGCCTTTCACGTAATTTACGGAATTGCCTTCCTTGCCGTATTTCACGCACTGTTCGTGTATAGCTATCATTATGTCGTGCAGCCTCTCGTCTACTTCCTTGCGCGTCCATGAGAGCCTCATGCTGTTCTGCGACATCTCGAGGCCGGATGTTGCCACTCCGCCGGCGTTCGAGGCCTTTCCGGGGGCGTAGAGTATCTTCGCCTTCTGGAACACCTTGATGCCTTCGGGGGCCGTCGGCATGTTCGCGCCTTCGCCTACGGCGATGCACCCGTTCTTGACGAGCATCTTCGCGTCTTCGCCGCTGATCTCGTTCTGCGTCGCGCTCGGGAAAGCGACGTCGCATTTCACGCCCCACGGGCGCTGGTTATCGTAATACTTGCACTTGAACTCCTTCGAGCAGTCCTTTATCCTGCCGCGGCGGACGTTCTTGAGCTCCATGACGCAGGAGAGCTCTTTCTTGTCTATGCCGCCTTCGTCGTAAATGAACCCGTTCGAATCGGAGAGCGTCACGACCTTGGCGCCGAGGTCGATGAGCTTCTCGACCGTGTACTGGGCGACGTTGCCCGCGCCCGATACCGCGCAGATCTTGCCCTTGAGGCTCTCGCCCCTGGTCTTGAGCATCTCCTCGACAAAATAGACGCACCCGTAACCGGTCGCTTCCGGCCTTATGAGGCTTCCGCCCCACTTCAGGCCTTTGCCTGTCAGCACTCCGGTAAACTCGTTGCGCAATCTCTTATACTGGCCGAAGAGAAAACCTATCTCGCGGCCGCCGACACCGATGTCACCGGCGGGGACGTCCGTATCGGGCCCGATATGCCTCTGGAGCTCGGTCATGAAGCTCTGGCAGAACCTCATGACTTCGTCGTCCGACTTGCCCTTCGGGTCGAAGTCGGAGCCGCCCTTACCGCCGCCCATCGGCAGCGTCGTCAGCGCGTTCTTGAACACCTGCTCGAACGCGAGGAATTTCAGTATGCTGAGGTTCACGCTCGGATGGAAGCGCAAACCGCCCTTATACGG
>JAKLIT010000183.1 GCA_022709465.1 Candidatus Omnitrophota bacterium
GGCAAAATGACGAAGCTTGTAGATACGCACTGCCACCTGGATTTTCCCGAGTTCGATGCCGACAGGGATGATGTAATAAAAAGGGCCGGGGAGGCGGGCATAGAGACTATCATAAACGTCGCGAGCAGCCTCGAGGGTTCCAGGAGGTCCGTTGAGCTCGCGGAAAAGTACGGCTGCGTCTACGCCTCGGTAGGCATTCATCCCCACGACGCGAAGGAACTCTCCCCCGAAGCATTCTCCGAGATAAAGTCGCTCGCTTCGCGCGACAAGGTCGTCGCTATCGGCGAGGTCGGCCTCGATTATTACAGGAACCTTTCGCCGGCGGACATCCAGCAGAAGGCCTTCAGGGGATTCCTATCGCTCGCTAAGGAGACGGGCCTGCCGCTTATAATCCATTGCCGCGAAGCGCGCGATGATATGCTCAGGATATTGAAGCAGGAGATGGGAACGTCGCGGATAAAAGGGGTGGTCCATTGCTTTCCTGCCGACGCGGCGCTCCTCGACGGAGTGTTGGATCTCGGCATGCACGTATCGTTCACCTGCAACATAACCTTCAAGAACTCCTCGGCTCTTAGGAGCCTCGTCGAGGACCTCGTGCCGATGGACAGGATACTCGTCGAGACCGACGCGCCCTACCTGGCTCCGGAAGGCATGCGCGGTAAGCGCAACGAGCCCGCGTTCATGCTTAAGGCCGTCGAAGAGATTGCGAAGCTCAAGAAGATAACGCCGGAGGATGTCGCGCGCGTGACGACATTGAATTGCGCGGGCCTTTTCGGCTGCGGAGCGGGGAAAGAGGGTGCGCCCGCGCCTGTGATAGTATATCCGATACGGAATTCCTTATATATAAACCTCACGAACAGGTGCTCGAGCAGCTGCGAATTCTGCATAACAAAGTCATCTGACTTTGTTATGGGGCATAACCTGCGCCTGAAAGGCGAACCGACAGCCGCTGAGGTCATCAGGGCGGTCGGCGACCCGAAAAAGTACGACGAGATCGTCTTCTGCGGATACGGCGAACCGACCCTGCGGTTCGATTGTATCGTGGAAGTCGCAAAAGAATTGAAAAAGAAAGGCGCCGTATTACGGCTTACGACGAACGGCCACGGCAACCTGATAAACAAGAGGGATATCACGGGCGACCTTGCGGGGCTCATAGACCGCGTCAGCGTGAGCTTGAACGCGCCGGACGCGGATACCTATGACAGGATATGCAAGCCGGCATTCGGGCCCGGCACATATGCCGAGGTGAAGAAGTTTATAGCCGCGTGCAGGGAGAAGCTTCCAGAGGTTGAAGTCACGTGCGTGGATTACGCGGGCGTCGATATGCAGGCATGCGAAAAGGTCGCGGTCGGGGAACTGAAGGTAAAGTTCAGGCCAAGGAGGCATAATGTCGTCGGCTGAAGCGGTCAAAGGATTCGTCAGGCAGAACAGGATATACCTTCTTATGCTTGTCGTGATAGTGGCATTCGAGGCGCTCTTCGCCCTCAGCCCGCATAAAGAAGAGAAGGAGCCCGGGGAAGGCCGGAAGGCCTACCGTATGCTTACTGCCGAGGAGATATCCGCGCAGGAGACAAGGATAAAGGAGCTCCTCTCGACGAACAGGCCGCTCGCATTCGCGCTTTCGGCAAGCACGTTCGCGTGCTCCGCCGCGCTGATGTTCGGGCTCGTGCTGCTGGTCAAGCGCCTTACGCGAAAACTGAACGGTTTCGCCATAATGCCGGCGATCGGCTCGACGCCCGACGTGAAATGGGGCGTCATAGACATATTCAGGATAGCCGTCGTATTTTATTTCTTCGGGTATATTCTCCAGGGGACGGAGATGGGTGCCGCCTCGCTGGCTGGGATAAAAGACCTGGACGAAAAGCTGTTCATGGTCCTGAACGCGACACTGATGGATATCATCGGGGTGCTGATAGTTTTGTATTTCGTCTTCCGCAAATACTCCGGAGCCGCCGCAGACCTCGGCCTCGGGGCAAAGTATATAATAAGGGACATTAAGATAGGGCTCGGCGGATACCTGATGCTCATCCCGATCCTTGTGATCATAATGGTGTTCGTGCTGCTTGCTCTCAGGATAATGAATTACGAGCCGCCGGAGACGAGGGCGCTGGAGATATTATACGAGACAAACCGCCCGAAATTGCTCTTCGTGTTGACCGGGCTCGTGACGGTCCTCGGGCCGGTCATGGAAGAGCTGTTCTTCAGGGGGTTCGCTTATCCGGCGGTAAAGAGGAAGATAGGCGCGCGGAATGCCATTATAGCCGTCTCGCTCGTCTTCTCGCTGCTGCACCTTAACGTCGTGTCCTTCTTCCCTATATTGGCGCTTGGCATACTGCTCGCGTACCTTTACGAGAGGACGGGCTCGATAATCCCGTGCATCGCGGTGCACGTAGTGCATAATACGGCAGTAGTGTTTTTTGTGTTCCTATATAAGCTAATAGCGCTCCCGAGATAATGAGGTAGGTAAATGGCCATACAGACGATCAAATGGTGCAGGGATTCAGTAAGGATAATAGACCAGACG
>JAKLIT010000184.1 GCA_022709465.1 Candidatus Omnitrophota bacterium
AAAAAAGTCGGGTTATAAGATCACGGATTCCCCGTCGGGCGCGGATATTGCTATAGTGAATACCTGTTCGTTCATTGAGGACGCGAAAAAGGAATCGATCGAGGCCATCCTGGACCTCGTTGAGCTTAAGGGCAGGAAAAAGCTGAAGGGGATCATCGTCGCGGGATGCCTTCCCCAGAGGTACGGGAAGGAATTATCCGTAGAGTTGGAGGAGGTGGATTGTTTCGTAGGTGTCGACGCCGCGGGCATGCTGCCGTCACTGATAAAAAACCTTGCCTTGGGCCGGAAATCGGATATAATTCTACGTGAGCCAAGGCACCTTTATAATGACAGGAGCCCGAGGCTAAGCCTTACGCCGAAACATTACGCGTATGTGAAGATCTCCGAAGGTTGCTCGCACAGATGTTCATTCTGCATCATACCTGCAATTAGAGGGCCGCACAGGAGCCGCACGGCCGGTTCAGTCCTGAAGGAGTCCCGCTGCCTTATAGCGAAAGGCGTCAAGGAGATCAACATAATAGGGCAGGATACGTCGATCTACGGGAAGGATATCTACGGAAAGTATTCGCTGGCATCCCTGTTAAGGAAGCTGTCGCGCCTGGAAGGGGCTAACTGGATCAGGCTGCTGTACGGCCACCCCGACCATATAACCGATGAGCTTATCTCAGTCATATCGGAAGAAGCGCATATATGCAAATATATTGATATCCCGATCCAGCATATAAGCGGCAGGATACTGAAGGCGATGGGCAGGCCGGCATCGGGCAAGCACATAAGGGGATTGATATCGAAGCTAAGGAAGAGGGTCCCGGGCGTCGCATTGCGGACATCCCTTATTGTGGGTTTCCCTGGGGAAGGGGACAGGGAGTTCAGGGAATTGAAGGATTTCGTTAAGGAGGCTTGCTTCGAGAGGCTCGGAGCGTTCAGGTATTCGGCGGAAGAGGGCACCGCTGCTGCACGGATGGAGGGACAGGTCCCCGAGAAGGCCAAGGCCTCCCGATGGAAAGAGATAATGAGTATCCAGCAAGGGATCTCAGAGAAGATCAACAGAAGCATCATCGGGCGTGAGCTCGACGTACTTATAGATGAGCCCGACCCTTCGGATAAAGGCGTTTTCCTAGGGCGTTCGTATATGGACGCACCCGAGATCGACGGGAACGTTTTCGTGAGGGGGACGGGGATAAAAACAGGCGATATGGTAAAGGTCAGGGTCGTTGACGGTTATGAATACGACCTGGTCGCTGAAAAGCTGCAAAGGAGGCAATAATGTCCGGCTTGAAGAGCAGTATTGACAGGGAAAAGAAGATAAGCGAGATCGCCGAGATAATCTATGCCGACAACCGCAAGAAAGGCCATCCCGCCGACCCGATGAGGGACTGGAAACACGCGGAGAAGATCTACGATGACAAGACGTTATACTACGGCTGGTGGCTGCCAGGAAGGTTCATACAAAGATATTATTACAAGATAATCGCCGCGGCGCTTGCGACAATAGTGCTGTTGATAGCCTGGAATATTAAGACCGGCCAGGACCTGAAGGAGATAGACATCAGGCCGTACGTTTCGGTCGACATGATCGATCCCATGCAGATAAACGATACTGAAGGCAAGAATGTGTATTTTGGGAACTACATAATACTCAACAATACGGGCAAGACCCCGGCAGCGAACGTCTCCGTAAGGTATTATCTCACGTCGGAAGCGGAGAAGGCGAAGACTGCCGGACTGAGGTGGATGGACCAGAAGGTAGAAGGCATCAGCACGTTGGGTTTTATCGCCCCGGGGACGTTCACGAAAGAACCGAGCTTCAAGGCGTTATCACCCTCGGCTAAATATTACTACTTCGAGGCGATCGTCTCATACCAGGGATTGTCGTCGCCGAGAAGGTACTGGACACACGTCAGGAAGGTCTTCAGGTTCGACAGGGCTGAAGGAAAATTCGTGATAGCCCTCAGCGACAGCGAATGGGACATGAACCGCAATTTCGGAGTGCCGCCGATCTCGACGGTCAAGGAGATAGACGGCCTTATGATGCAAATGAAGAACAAATGAATATCTCGAACAAGCTGACGATATCCAGGATATTCCTGACCTTCGTCTTCATGTATTTCGTGTTCGCGCGGTGGCCTGGAGCGAAATATTTCGCTTTCATGACGTTCCTCATCGCCTCGCTAACCGATTATTATGACGGTTATTTTGCGAGGAAGGAAGGAAGCATTACGGATTTCGGCAAACTCATGGACCCGATCGCCGACAAGATACTGGTGCTATCCGCGTTCCTCGCATTCGTGGAGCTTAAGCTGATACCCGCCTGGACTGTGCTTATAATCGTGGCGAGGGAAGTCACGGTGACGGGGCTTAGGATATTCGCGCTCACGAAAGGGAAGGTCATCGAGGCCGAGGAGGCCGGCAAGCACAAGACGGTATCGCAGATGATAGCCATATTCATGATACTAATATTCCTGGTGCTCAGGGAGGCTGGAAAGTCGCTCTCCTTTTGGAACTGCGATACCGAGATATG
>JAKLIT010000185.1 GCA_022709465.1 Candidatus Omnitrophota bacterium
GTCGATCGTGGCTTTCGGGACCTTGCATGCGAGCGATATAGGCAACGGTTCCGGGCTATTTAACCTGACGAGGAATATCGGGGGAAGCGTAGGTATCGCGGTGTCGACGACGATACTATCCCGCATGGCGCAGGCGCACCAGGCGGTCCTTGTGGGCCAGTTAAACCCGTTTAGCCAGATGTATCAGCAGGTGACGAAGGCGTATTCAGGGCTCGCGGACGGACTGCTTTACAGGGAATTGATGCGGCAGGCCGCACTTCTATCATATATCGATTGTTTCCAATACTACGGGATGATCGCGTTTTCATGCGTTTTCCTCGTGTTCATCTTCCGTGAGGTCAAGAATAAAGGGACGGTCATGGTCCATTAGATGAAAACCCTATTCGAAGAGGTCAGGGAACTGATAAACGAGCAGATAAAGATGCCGGTCGAGAGGATACTGCCGGAGTCCCTGTTGATAGAGCACCTCTTTATGGATTTCGTAGATATAGTAAGACTGGCAATTGACATCGAAGAGAAGTATAATATCACAATATCCGATGAGGAGGTTGACGCGGTCGCCACTGTTGGTGAACTGGTGGAACTCGTAAGGGCGAAACGCGATCCCGGTTAAAGAGGTTGATAGATATGCAAGGTAAGTCCGTATTGAATATAATATTAGCGGCGTCATTGCTTACCGTGTCCGGGAATATCCCGGCTACGGTATCCCAGGGCGAAAGGATTATCTATAACGTCAGCCCGGCGGGAAAGGCCGAGTACGAAGATATGGGGCTCGTCGAACGCCAGGGAAAGACGTACTGGCATGTGACATTCCGGACTAAACTCGCCGGCTTCAGCGACCTCGAAGAGATCTATGCCGACCCGGAGACCGGTATGCCGCTGATAGTCGAGAGGCATATCAGCTGGCCGCTGACGAAGGAGCACCTAATAGAGGAATACGATCCGCAGAACAATTCCCTCGTCGTAAAGAAGTACGCGGACGAAAAGGTCTCCGATGAGTATAAGTACAAATCAAACAGCCCGTACCATAATGCGGTGCTGTTGCCTTTCAGCTTACGGCGTATCGACGACCTTGAAGTCGGGTGGAGCATGGCAATACGGCTGCAGGAAGAATTTACCGTAACGCTCACTGGTATTGAAGAGATAAAGGTCAACGACAGGAAAGTGACCGCCTACCATTTCACAAGCAAACCCGACAAGTTCGAGATATGGGTCAGTAAGGACAAGGACCGGCTGCCTGTCCTGATAAAGGGGACAGTCGGCTGCAGCCTGTCGCTGCAAAGCCATTCCTCGGGACAATAAGCATGAGGCCGCTATGCGCGATTATAGCGGTATTCTGCCTTTCCGGATGCGCGACCACTTCATATGATATAGGGCATGACAGCGGATTTTCTAAGAAACTTATACGTGGCCGCGATTTTGTCCTGTATTCCCTTATAAAGGCCACCCGCCCCGGAGAACCCATTACTATATATATAGAAGGGGACGGCCGCGCGTGGCTGGACCGTTACCGCGCATCCTCCGACCCGACCCCCACGGAACCTCTTGTCATGAAGCTTGCGTCCCTCGATCCGTCGCCGAATGTAGCATATCTCGCCCGCCCGGGACAATACCCTTCGGAGGGGGCGTCGGACTGCGACGCGAAATACTGGATGTCAAAAAGGTTCGCGCCCGAGGTCATAGCTGATATGGACTCGGCGGTAAGCGCCCTGCGCGATATGGCGGGCGCCGAAAAGGTTTGCCTGGTCGGATATTCCGGCGGGGCGGCTGTCGCCGTGCTCATTGCCGCGCGCCGCGATGATGTTGTCGGTTTGCGCACGGTTGCCGGTAACCTCAACAGCGCCGCAGTGAGCAAAAAGAATAAAGTAAGTTCGCTTAAGGGGTCCATGGATCCAATCGATATTGCCGATAAGCTAAAAGGGCTTCCACAACGGCATTTTGTCGCGTATAATGACAGGGTTGTGCCGGCATCCGCGGCTGAATCTTTTGCCGATAAAGCCGGCGACAGGAAACATGAAAGCATTACGGTCGTAGAAGGAGCCACGCATTATTCAGGCTGGGAAGCAAAGTGGCCCGGCCTGTTGAATATGCCCCTGCAAAAATAGGAGGTGTAAGATCAAAAAGTCCTTATTGGTTTTATTGCTGGCATCAGTATGCATATCATCGGCGTGTATCAACGATTGTTTTGCCCAGGAAAAATCCGGAAAATATATATTCGACTACAAGAAGGAACTCGGCCTGACGGATGGGCAGGAGAAGAACATGCGCGATATTCTGTCCAAACTGCAGGCATATCTTGCGGACAAGAAGAAGGAACTGGCCGGCCTCAGGGCCGAACTCGACATGTTGGTAGAGAAGGGGACGGACCTCAGCAGGATAAAAGCCAAGCTGCAGGATATTGCCAGGGTCCAGACGGACGCGAGCTATGAGGACATAGTGAGCGCGAGGGCCATAGAGAACGAACTTACCGCGGAACAGCTTTCTAGGTGGCGCAAAATACAG
>JAKLIT010000186.1 GCA_022709465.1 Candidatus Omnitrophota bacterium
GCATGGCGGCCTTCCTGCTGAGATTGAGCCTGTTCTGGTCGTCTATCTCCATGAGCTTTACCGGGAATTCATCACCGAGTTTCACGACGTCTTCCACGTTCTTGACATACTCGTTCGACATCTCGGAAACATGGACGAGGCCTTCCTGTCCGGGCAATATCTCTACGAATGCGCCGAACGGCATTATCCTCTTGACCTTGCCGTTGTATATCTTTCCGACTTCCGGCATCTCGGTAAGCGAGTTGATTATATCTATCGCCTTCTGTAGCGCCGGCCCGTCCGCCGAAGCGACATTGACCGTACCGTCGTCTTCAATGTCGATCGTAACGCCGGTATCCTCGATTATCTTGCGTATGACCTTGCCGCCGGGCCCTATGACATCGCGTATCTTGTCGGGATTGATCTTGAAGGATACGATCCTCGGGGCATATTTCGAAAGCTCCTTCCTCGGTTCGGCGAGCGTCTGCCCGATCTTCTCGAGTATCGTCTTCCTTGCCTCTTTCGCGTGCTGCAGGGATTCCTTTATGATATCGAAACCAATCCCGTCTATCTTGAGGTCCATCTGCACGGCCGTTATGCCCTTCTCCGTCCCGGTGACCTTGAAATCCATGTCCCCGAAATGGTCTTCGAGGCCGGCTATGTCCGTAAGGACCACATGCTCATTGCCTTCCTTGACAAGCCCGATCGCTATGCCTCCGACGGGGGCCTTGATAGGCACTCCGGCGTCCATAAGCGATAACGTTCCGGCGCAAACTGTAGCCATTGAGGATGACCCGTTCGATTCAAGGACCTCAGAAACGACCCTAACCGTATACGGGAATTCTTCCTTTGTCGGCATCACGGGCTTAAGGCCTCTTTCGGCCAAGGCACCGTGCCCTATCTCGCGCCTTCCGGGGCCCCTGACGGGCTTAACCTCCCCGACAGAGAACGAAGGGAAGTTATAATGCAGCATGAAGGACTTCGATGTCTCGCCCTCAAGCGCGTCTATCGTCTGTTCGTCGGCAGATGTGCCGAGCGTAGTGACGGATAAACTCTGCGTCTGACCGCGGGTGAACAGTGCGGAACCGTGCGTTCTCGGAAGCACTCCGACCTCGCCCGATATCTGCCTTATGTCCTTGAAGCCGCGGCCGTCGACCCTCCTCTTATCCTTCAGGATCGACTGCCTTACGCGTTCCTTTTCGAGTTTTACCAGAGCGTTCTTGACATCGTTCTCGTTCCACTCCGCGCCTTCCACCACGAGTTTCTCTATAAGGTCCTTTGCAAGGATAGCCATGAGTTCCTCGCGCTCTTCCTTGCTCGACTTCTGCTCGACTTCCTTTACCTTATCGTGCGCAAGCTCGCCGACCTTCCTGTAAAGCTCCTCATTGACCGTGTTTATCTTTACGTCCGTCAGCTTCGTCCTTCCGCACTCCTTCTTCATCTTCTCCTGGAGCTCGATGGAAGCTATCAGGTTCTTATGCCCGAATTCTATAGCCTTAACGACCTCTTCCTCGGTCAGCTCGTTCATCCCGGACTCGATCATAACGATCCTGTCCTTTGTGCCGACCACTACGATATCGAGCGAGCTCTTCTCGAGCTCCGCGAACGTCGGGTTTATTACCATCTCGCCTTCTATCATCCCGACCCTCGCCGCTCCTATTACGTAATTGAACGGAATGTCGGATATGGCTAGCGCGCACGAGGCGGCGTTGAGCGCCAGGACGTCCGGGTCGTTCTCCCCGTCATGCGAAAGCACGAGCGCCATTACCTGGATCTCATGCGAAATGCCTGCGGGGAACAACGGCCTTATCGGCCTGTCTATAAGGCGCGCGGTAAGGACCTCTTTTTCGGAGGGCCTTCCTTCGCGCTTGAAAAATCCGCCCGGGATCTTCCCTGCGGCATAGTTCTTCTCCTGGTATTCAACGGTAAGCGGGACGAAGTCGATGTCCCTGGCTTCCCTGGGTTCCTTCGCCATTACGGCCGTTACGAGCACCACCGTGCCGCCGTACTGCACCATGACGGCTCCGTGGGCCTGTTTGGCCATCTTTCCTGTCTCAAATATCAGGTTTTCCCTTCCAAATTTTGTTTCTATTCTGTTACTCATATACCCTTTCTGATAGTAATGCTCTTTCGGGATACAAAACTACCTCTTGCCCCATCTTCCGCATTTACACCACGCAAAAGATGAAGTTGTTATTTCCTAAGGCTCAGCTTATCCAGGATCTCCTGGTAGACATCGGAATCTTCCCTTTTGAGATATTCCAGAAGCTTGCGCCTTTGGCTTACAAGCTTTAGAAGGCCATGGCGGGAATGATGGTCCTTCTTGTGGACCTTAAAGTGCTCGGTCAGCATATTTATCCTTTCCGTAAGGATAGCAATCTGTACCGGAGCCGAGCCTGTATCTTTATCGTTCTGCCTGAAGTTATTTATAAGGCTCGTTTTTGCATCTTTCATAAGCGTCATTAACTTCTCCTCCTCCTGATTTGACAGTATAATAGCATAAT
>JAKLIT010000187.1 GCA_022709465.1 Candidatus Omnitrophota bacterium
ACAAGCTACCAGGGCTTGACTATACTTTGGGTTGGGAAAGGGGGATTTGTACATGGGGGATATGAGACTGCACCAGGATGGTTTGTCGGCAAATTCAAAGAAGGTCCTCGAGAAACGCTACCTGCGCAAGGATTCGGAAGGAAGGCCTATAGAGACTCCCGAAGAGCTCTTCAGGAGGGTGGCGCGCAACATAGCTTCAGCGGATTTATATTATGATCCCGATTATAACGCGTCGAAACTGGAAGACGAATTTTACGCAACAATATCAAACCTGAATTTCCTTCCAAATTCGCCGACGTTGATGAACGCCGGCCGCGAACTCCAGCAGCTCGCGGCATGTTTTGTCCTGCCCATCGAGGACTCGATGGAATCGATATTCGAGACGATCAAGAATACCGCGCTCATCCACCGCTCGGGCGGGGGGACCGGCTTCTCGTTCTCACGCCTGCGCCCGGCCAACAGCATGGTCAAGACGACCGGCGGCATCGCGAGCGGCCCGGTATCTTTCATGAAGGTCTTCGACGCGGCGACACACGCGGTCAAGCAGGGCGGCACGCGCCGCGGCGCGAACATGGGCATCCTGCGCATCGACCACCCGGATATACTCGATTTCATAAAGTGCAAGGAGACGGACAAGGACATAACGAATTTCAACATTTCGGTCGCGATAACCGAGGAGTTCATGAAGAGGGTCGAGCGCGACGAGGAGTACGACCTCATATCGCCGCATAACAAGAAGGTGGTCGGCAAGCTCAAAGCGCGAGAGGTCTTCGACATGATAGTAAAGAGGGCCTGGAAGAACGGCGAGCCCGGCATAATATTCATAGACAGGATAAACAAGTCGAACCCGACGCCTCAGGTCGGCCAGATAGAATCCACGAACCCGTGCGGCGAGCAGCCCCTGCTGCCGTATGAGAGCTGCAACCTCGGCTCGATAAACCTCATAAAGATGGTCAGGGCGGACACGTCATCCCCGCAGATAGATTGGGAGAAGCTGCGCGAGACGACGCGCCTCGCGGTCCATTTCCTCGACAACGTCATAGACATGAACAAGTTCCCGCTGCAGCAGATCGAGCAGACGACGAAGGCGAACCGCAAGATAGGCCTCGGGGTCATGGGATTCGCCGAGATGCTGATAAAACTCGGCGTCCCGTATAATTCCGATGAGGCGATAGAGCTCGCCGAGAAGGTCATGTCGTTCATCCAGGAGGAATCGAGGAGGGAGTCGCACGCGCTCGCGTTAAGGCGCGGGACGTTCCCGAATTTCCAGAATTCGATATATTCCGACGGGCCGAGCATAAGGAACGCGACGCTGACGACCATAGCCCCGACCGGAACGCTCTCGATACTGGCGGATACCTCTAGCGGAATTGAGCCGATCTTCGCTATATCGTATTACCGCGAGGTCATGGACAAGACGAAACTGGTCGAGACGAACAAGCTCTTCGAGGAGACCGCGAGGGCGCGCGGGTTCTATTCCGAGGAACTGATGAAGAAGATAGCCGAAAAGGGGAGCCTGCACGACATAGAAGAAGTCCCCGAGGACGTCAAGAGGATATTCGTCACCGCGCATGACATCACGCCTATATGGCATATTAGGATGCAGGCGGCTTTCCAGAAATATACCGACAACGCAGTATCGAAGACGGTGAACTTCGCGAATAACGCGACGCCGGAGGGCGTGCATGAGGTCTACCTGCTCGCGTACAAGATGGGATGCAAGGGCGTCACTATCTACCGCGACGGGAGCCGCGAGGAGCAGGTCCTCTATATAGCGCATGCGAAAGAGAGGCCTGCCGGCTCCGGTACAGAAACCGCGGATGCCGCGGAAGCTTCGGTCTCGCAGAATACGGAAGAGAAGGCGCGCACGTCGCCCAGGCTGAGGCCCGAGGTCATAAAAGGCACGACAACGAAGATCCTTACCGGGTGCGGCAATCTTTACATCACGATAAACGAGGACGAGAACGGGATGCCGTTCGAGGTCTTTACGCAGATGGGCAAGGCCGGCGGCTGCGCATCAAGCCAGCTCGAGGCCATCGGCAGGCTCGTCTCGCTCGCGCTGCGCTGCGGGCTTGATACACATTCGGTAATAGAGCAGCTCAACGGCATAAGGTGCCCGAACCCGTCATGGGAGAAGGGCGGGAGGATATTCTCCTGCGCCGACGCGCTCGCGAAAGTCATAGAGAGGCGCCTGCTCAACAGCAAGAAAGCGCCTGAATCGGCTCCTGTCGCCGTTGCTGAAGAGGTAAAGGCAGAAGAAGCGCCTGCGGCTCCTAAGGCCAAAGGCAAGAACGCCCTCGGCAACGTCGTGGGCGTATGCCCAGACTGCGGCGGCGCGCTGCAGCACGTCGAAGGGTGCATGGTCTGCAAGGGATGCGGATATTCCAAGTGCGGTTAAATGATTAAGCCCGACCGCTGGATAAAAAAAATGGCCCTCGAGGCCAAG
>JAKLIT010000188.1 GCA_022709465.1 Candidatus Omnitrophota bacterium
CTTCGCGCGCCCCCTCGTGAAATAGACCTTAAGGGGGATAAGCGTCAAGCCCTTCTGCGTGAGACGGCCTTCTATCTTCCTGATCTCGGCCTTATGTATCAGCAGTTTCCGTTTCCTCTTCGGCTCGGGAGCGAACCTGCCCGCCTGGGGATATGGCGATATATGCATGTTGAATATGAATAATTCGCCTTCGTCTATCCTGGCGAAACTGTCGTTCAGGTTGGCCTTCTTGTCCCGTAAGGATTTTACCTCCGCCCCCTGGAGGGCGATTCCGGCCTCAAAGGACTCGAGAATATGGTAATTATGCCGGGCTTCCCTGTTTGTCGCGACCGTTTCATCCGCCATTTTAGGTGCTAATAATATAACATATTTCATTGAAAAAATCGAAAAGAATCGGTATAATCAGTTGAGTTTTGGAAACCCATATGGAAGACACCCTTAAAGAATTCCTTTCGCTGGTAAGAGTCAGCCGGTTCGAGGAAAAATATTCAAAAGACATAACAGGCGAGCTATACTTCGGCTTCCCGCTGAAGAGCATAGTCCAGGCCGAAAAACGCCTCTCCTCCCCGGAAGAGCAGTCCGTGGGCTATTTCTCCATGGAATACGGCCTCGCCACCAGCGTATACAACAGTTTCGTCTCTTCCTCCCCCGTCTCGGAATCGAACATACTCCCGAGGCAGAACATCTTCTCGAACATGCGCATAAGGGACTACTACTTCCAGTTCAAGATCGACCGGAGGATAATGGACCTGCCGATATACAGCGGCGGCCTCGGCGTGCTCGCGGGCGACAGCCTGAAATCATCGGCCGACCTCAATATATCGCTGGCGGCGGTCGGCATCCTCTGGAGGAAGGGCTACTTCAAGCAGAACTTCTGGTTCAAGGACGGGCAGGTCCCCGAAGAGACGAACTGGGACCCCTATTCATATCCGGGCCTTGTCCCCCTCGACACTGTCATTAAGATACCGCTCAGAGACGGCGAGCTCTTCCTGCGGCTCTGGAAATATTACGTTTACAGCTTTAACAGGGAGCACGCGGTCCCGCTTATACTGCTCGACTCCGATGTCGAAGGCAACAGCCCGGAGCTCAGGAGGCTTACCGACCAGCTTTACAGGAGCGATAATTCCTACTACAAGATAATGCAGCGCGTAATACTCGGCATCGGGGGGATCAAGGCATTCGAGGCGCTCGGATATAACATAAAGAGGTACCATCTCAACGAGGGGCACGCGGCGATGGCGCTCGTGCAGATGGCCGACGCGCTCGACAAGGATGCCCTCGCCACGCTCGAGCGGAATTTCGTCTATACGTGCCATACCCCGGTAGCGGCGGGCCACGACCGTTTCCCGCTGAAGGAGCTCGAGAAGATCCTGCCGGACGAGAACATGGATTTCATAAGGAAGAACGGATCCGAGGACAGCAGCGCGAACCTGACGGTACTGCTGCTGAATTGCTGCAGGAGCGTGAACGCCGTCGCGAAGAAGCACGGCGAGGTCACCCGCATGCAGTTCCCGCAACACGCCGGCAAGATCAAATCGATAACGAACGGCATCCATATACCGACGTGGATCTCGGATGATATCGCGGGACTCTTTGATAAATATAAGGCCGACATCGAACAGCTTAGGGGCAATGAACAGTTTAGGAAGGACCTCTGGGAGGCACACCAGGCGAACAAGCGCAAATTGTCGTCGGTTTTCTCGAACTGGGACATAAAGGAAAACTGCTTCACTCTCTGCTGGGCCAGGAGGATAGCCGCTTATAAAAGGCCGAGCCTTCTCTTCCAGGACCCGCGGAAACTCCTCGATATCGCGGAGAAATACGGCCCTGTCCAGATAATAATCGCCGGAAAAGCCCACCCGAACGACAGTTTGGTCGGCACCTACATAAACAGCATAATGAACACGATAGATTCGCTCGGGACGCAGGGTTCAAGCCTGCGTGTAATAATGCTTGAAAACTACGATATCTTCTTCGGAAAACTCCTGACGAATTCGGTGGATGTATGGCTCAACAACCCCCTTCCCCCGTTCGAGGCATCCGGCACGAGCGGGATGAAGGCGATACTTAACGGCGTCCTGCAGCTCTCGACGCTCGACGGCTGGGTCGTAGAGGCAGCCGACGCGGCCGAAAATCCCGACGCGAATATAGGCGAGATATTCGGCTACAGGCACAATACCGGCGACCCGATAGGGAACGAGCTCGACCTTCGGCTCGACTCGGACTCGGCGCAGCTCTACGCGGCGCTGGAAAAGATGGTCAAGCTCTACTACGAGACAAATAAGGACGGGAACCTTAATACCGGTTCAAAATGGATCGATATTATGATAAACTGTATCAAACAGAGCCATTATTTCAACACCTGCAGGATGGTCCAGGAATATCGCGATAAGATGTGGTTCGTAAAGGAATAGATTTGCCGAAGTGGCGGAACTGGCATAC
>JAKLIT010000189.1 GCA_022709465.1 Candidatus Omnitrophota bacterium
GGACAGTTCTCCGATTGGCTAAAGAACCGTCCCTATGATATAATATATAAAATGGAGGTCTGCATGAAAAAGCTGGCATTCGCGCTTTTAGCGCTGGCAGTTATCTCTTTTACGGTAGATGTGTTTTCCCAGGAGTTCGAGGCGGATATGGTGAACGCCATGCGGGGCGGCGTTTACAACGCCCATATCTACGTGGGCAAAGACAAGATGCGGATGCAGACCGACGATAATATCGTCATATCGAGGATGGATAAGGGCATTGCCTGGATGCTCGTCCCGGCGCAGAAGATATATATGGAAGAAACGATAGACCCGAAGAATATGCAGGTTACCTCCGAGAAGGTCAACGGCGAGGTCAATAGGGAGAGCCTCGGCTCCGAGACGGTGAACGGGATAAAAACCGATAAATACAAGGTCACATATGATATGAACGGCATGGAAGGCACGATGTACCAGTGGATAGCGCCTTCGTTGAATAATATGCCGGTCAAATCCGAGGCCGGCGACGGGAGTTGGACGGTAGAGTACACTAACATCAAGACGGGCCCGCAGGACGCGTCGTTATTCGAGATCCCCGCGGGTTATAATAAAATGGACATTTATAACATGGGTGACCTAATGAAAGGGATGACCAATGAGGAAGAATAACCCGCTTGTCTATCTTCTCGCTCTTGCGTTAACCGTATCCTCAGTTTCCTGCAGCGCTGCCCCCGCGGGTAATATAGATGCCGCGACCGAAAAGAAGATAGACGCCCTTATCGGCAAGATGACCATACAGGAGAAAGTAAAACTTATAGCTGGCAACGAGATGGAGACCTACGCGATAAGCAGGGTCGGGATACCGCAGCTGAAGATGTGCGACGGCCCGCTCGGCGTCCGCCACGGCCAGGCGACCGCGTTCCCGTCGTCGGTGTCGCTCGCCGCGTCATGGAACCCTGAGACGGTATATGAGGTGTCCTCTGCGTTGGCCGACGAAGCGAAAGCAAAGGGCAGGAACATGTCGCTCGCGCCGTGCATAAACATACACAGGGTGCCGATGGGCGGAAGGAATTTCGAGAGCTTCGGCGAGGACCCGTACCTGACCTCGCGGATGGCGGTCGCTTATATAAAGGGCCTCCAGGACAAGAATGTCGTGGCGACGGTAAAGCATTACGCGTGCAATAACCAGGAGTGGGAGCGCGGCACGATAGACACGATAGTCGACGAGAGGGCGCTGCGCGAGATATACCTGCCCGGGTTCGAGGCCGCGATAAAGGAAGGCGGCTCGTGGTCGATAATGGCCGCCTATAACAAGGTCAACGGCTGGCACTGCACTGAGAACGATTACCTTATCAACCAGATATTGAAGAAAGAATGGGGCTTCAAGGGTTTTCTCGTCTCGGACTGGAACGCCACGCACAGCACGGTAAACTGCGCGAACAACGGCATGGACCTCGAGATGCCGAAAGGGGATTTCTTCAACGACAAGCTCGTCGACGCGGTGAAGAAAGGCGAGGTCAAGGAATCTGTCATCGACGATAAGGTGCGCAGGATATTGAGGGCCATGTACTGGCTCGGGCTTTTTGACACCGGAAAGCCTGAAGACAAAGGTTCTATAGACACGCCCCAGCACAGGCAGATAGTCCGCGAAGCCGGGCGCGAAGGAATAGTGCTTTTGAAGAACGAAGGCGGGATACTCCCTATAGACATTAACAAGGTCAAGTCGATCGCCGTGATAGGGCCGAACGCGGCCGTCTGCAGGTTCGGCGGCGGCGGAAGCTCGGAGATGAGCCCGTTCTATTCGGTGAGCCCCATCGACGGGCTGAAGAAAAAGACCGAAGGGAAAGTCACGATAAATTACGCGCTCGGATGCAAGTTCGACGGCGAGATGTCGCCTATCGACCCGAAATACGTATACACGGTGTATGACGGAAAGAAGCAGAACGGTTTCCTCGGTGAATATTATAATAACAGGGACTTGAGCGGGACGCCGGTGGTAAGAAGGGTCGACAGGCAGATAAACTTCACCTGGGGCGGCAACGCGCCCGACGGCAAGCTTCCCGCGGATAATTTCTCCGTCAGGTGGACGGCGAAGATCGTCCCGCCGAAGACCGCCAAGTACGACATAAGCCTGATGAGCGACGACGGCTCGCGGCTCTTCCTCGACGGCAAGGAGATAATTAATAACTGGCGTGACCACGGCGAGGAGACGAAGACCGCGTCGGTCATGTTCGAGGCCGGAAGGGAATACGACCTGAGGGTGGAATTTTACGAGAACGGAGGGATGGCTTCCGCAAGGATAGGGTGGGATACGCAGGAAGAGATGATGAACGAGGCGGTGGAAGCGGCGAAGAAGTCCGATATTGCGATAGTATTCGCGGGGCTGTCGAAGCATTACGAGGGCGAAGGATGGGACAGGCCCTCGATGCAGCTTCCTGCGGGC
>JAKLIT010000019.1 GCA_022709465.1 Candidatus Omnitrophota bacterium
TTACTATAATCCAAGAGGAAAGGAGGTAGTAAGTAATGGCTAAGGGCAAGGTAAAGTGGTTCAGCGATCAGAAAGGTTACGGATTCATTACTCCTGAGAACGGCAAGGATGTGTTTGTTCATCACAGCGCGATCCAGGGTGAAGGTTATAAATCTTTAACCGAGGGACAGGAAGTCCAGTTCGACATCGAGAAGGGTCCCAAGGGTGAGCAGGCTACAAACGTAGTAAAGCTCTAAAAAAGACGCTAACACGATATAGGGGGTATCCCAAAAGGATGCCCCCTATTTTATTTTTTATTGAATTTTTTCCGCAAAAGCGTAAAATACGGGCCATGGCAAAGTTCAAACTGGAGAAGAAGACGCTTATTTACGACGGCAGGATAGTCCGGCTCGTCGTCAGCGACGGCACGATAAAAGGCAGGAGAGCCAGGTGGGAGGTCGTCCACCATATCGGTTCGGTGGGGATACTGCCGCTGCTGCCGGACGGCAGGGTCGTCCTCGTCGAGCAGTTCCGTTATGCCGTCGGCGAGAGGCTTCTCGAGATTCCGGCCGGCACCCTGCATAAGGGCGAGGCGCCGCTCTCGGCGGCCCGCAGGGAGATACGCGAAGAGATCGGTTATGCCGCGGATAAGTTCGAGAAGCTCGATATCTTTTACCCTTCGCCGGGGGTGACCGATGAATTCGTGGTGATATACAAGGCGACGGGGCTCAAGCCCTCGAAGCTCGAGCCCGATTTCGACGAGGATATAAAAGTGAGGACGGTCCGGCTGTCCGAAGCGCTGAAATACGTCAAGCAAGGCAGGATAAAGGACGCAAAGACTATAATAGCGCTGTTGCTCATTTCGGGGGAGAGATGAAAGAGCGCCTGGACATAACGGGAATACTCGAGAAAGTCGCGGAGAAGGACCCGAGATATAAGATCGACGCATACCTCTTCGTGCTCAACGGCCTTAACCACACGGTATCGAGGTTCGAGAAGCCGCGCCATGTAAACGGCAAGGAGCTCTCCGAAGGGCTCCGTGAATACGCGATAGACCAGTTTGGCCCCCTCGCCCGCACGGTGCTGGAGAGCTGGGGGGTAACGAAGACGGAGGATTTCGGAAATATCGTATTTAACCTCATAAAAGCCAAGCTTCTCTCCAAGACGGAAGAGGACTCCATCGAGGACTTCAGGGATGTCTTCGAGTTCAAGAAGGCCCTCGACAACACCGTCAAATACGTCCTATAAAAAAGCAATTAATTTAGTTTGACCCGCCGATATATATAATGTATATTTATCAAAGATTCGGGGGATGGGGTAAACATTATCAGGGGAGAGATCCAACTTGCTTAATAAACTCATTCTTCGGGTCTTTTTTTTGTCCGCAATTTTCTACCCGTTTTTCATTCCTCAGGCGCAGGCTCTCGAGATAAGCGGCTACGATGCCAGCATCTATGACCGCTTTGTCGCCGGCACTTACGGCACCGATAGCCCTGTCGCGAACCCCGATTTCATAGGCGCTTCATACGACTGGTCCGGTGTCGGCTGGCAGACGGACTATACCGGCAGGAGCGTGGCTATGGTCTCTGCCCAGAACTTCGTCTGCGCTAACCACTATAGGGTGCCGGTAGGGAGCACCGTCTCATTCTTCAACTCGCTCGGCCAGCTCAAGACCTATACCGTGCAGGGTTATTCGACATTCGATTACCAGCTGACCCAGAACGGCAATCCTATCTACGATAACAGCGGCAACCCCTACATGTGTATCCCTGACCTCGCGCTCGGATGGCTTACGGAAGCCATACCGGTGTCCGACGGGATAACGAGCTATTCAGTCCTGGATGCCGACGACTATTCCACCTCGTGGTTCGATACCGGCTGGTATTACGGGAAGGACCTCCTGACTTACGGATGGACGGCCAGGGCCGGCAATAATACCATAGACAATTTCCAAAATGTCGCTACGACGGGTTTTTCTAACCCGACGAACGGTACGATGACGGCCGTCTACGGCTACGACAGGAACAATGACCCGCAAGGGCAGGCGGGGGCACAGGGTGGCGATTCAGGCAGCCCGAGCTTCATGGTCTGGGACGGCCAGCTTACCATCGCGGGAACACATTTTGCCGTATCGACCGGCAGCACCGAGGCCTGGAACACCTACGACTCGTTCGTGCCGTATTATGCTGACGATATAGATTCCGCGATGGGTTCTGCCGGATATTCGCTTAACAGGATAAAGATAGATGTATTCCCCGATAAGCTTAAAAATGCCGGCTTTGAAAACTACAGCTGGGACACGATGGGCCCGAGCGACTGGGATTTCCGGAACGATACGGGTGACGGATCCTTCTTCGATACGTCAGGGACCGATAACGAACATAAGAGATCCGGCTCCAGGTCGGCTTCGATAGGGGAGATGATAAGCGACGAGGGCCAATTCCAGCACAATGCTTCTTACAGTCAGACGATCGCCGGCTCTACGTCCGGGCAGACCTACGGGTTCTCGTTCTGGTACCAGAATCTCGTGAACGTCCCTGCCGAACTTTTGGCTTCATCGGCGGAGATCATGATCGCGGCCGGCATAGACCCGACCGGCGGTTCAGATCCTGATTCCTCAAATATAATATGGAGCATGGTCACGCTTACCCCCGAGCAGTTCGATGCCGCGTGGCACCAGATCATGGTGGCGGCCCAGTCGAACGGCACGCCAATGACCTTTTTCATAAAGAGGTGCCTATCCGGCAGCATATCATCCGCGGACATAGCGGCGGGTAAGTACTGGTCGGTATCGATGTGCATAGATGACGCAAGCATATCCATAGTCCCTGAGCCCGCCACGCTGTTACTTCTCATGTCCGGCCTTGCCGGATTCCGGTTTTTCTTACCCAAAAAGCCGTAGCGGTTAATCCTTTTTATTTTCAAATAACACTTGACAACATAACAATTATCATATAAACTATTAATAGCATAACAAATATCGGAGAATGCCATGGCCACAGAACTCGACAACTTAAATAACAGCAGCGTACGCCGGCTTGTAAATGTTTCGGAGGCGATAATCAAGGCCGCCGACAGGTTCTTCGCGAAGTTCGGCGTGACGACCGCCCAGTATGATATCCTCGCGATACTTAAATATTCCAAAAGGAAACTGACGCAGAGCGACCTCGGGATAAACAGGGTCGTCTCCCGCTCGAACATAACGGGCATCCTCGACCGGCTTGAGAAGGTCGGCATGGTGAGGAGGGAAGGCAGTTCAGACGACCGAAGGATAAAATTCATATCGATAACCAAAAAAGGCCTCGACCTCATAGAAAAAGTCGAAGGCAAGTATTTCGAGAACGTAAAGAAACTTGTATGGTTCCTCGACGAGAAGGACAAGAAAGGCCTTGTCGAGATCCTGGACCGGCTCGAGAGGGGCCTAAGGAGGGCTGAAGATGTATTATCATGATCTTTTCAGGCTGTTCGAATATTTCCCGTTGTTGTGGATAGCGTCCATAGTCGCGACGCCTATAGTCGCCGGGAATAAAAAACGCAACCCTGCCCTGTGGCTGTTGCTGGCAATACCGCTTGGGCCGCTCGCGCTTTTCATCGTATCCGTAATGCCCAAGCCAGACGGAACCAAAGAAGACCTGTCGGGGCTCGACGAGAGGGTCTCGGACCTTGAAAGGCGCGTATGGCGCATCGAGATCGCCGGGATACCGCATCCGGTCAAGCCGGAACCGGTCTCCGCTCCCGCTCCTGTTCCTGCACCCGCTCCTGTTCCCGCACCCGCGCCTGTCATTCAGACCGCGCCCAAGCAGAAGAAGGAAGCCCATGATCTCGAGCAGAAGATGGGCCGCTACTGGCTCAACCGCATAGGCATCCTCGTGCTCGCGATGGGCGTAGCGTTCCTCATAAGCTATACATTCAAGTATTTCGGCCCGTTCGTGAAGATACTTACCGGTTACCTTGTCGCGTCGGCGCTGTTCGTTACCGGATTCAAGCTGGAGAAGAAGGAGAAGTACCTGTATTACGGGCGCACCCTGCTCGGCGGCGCATGGGCTATAGCGTATTTTACGACGTATGCCATGTACCATTTCCCCGCGTCGCGCATAATACATAGCCAGCTTCTCGACCTCGTCCTGCTCGCGGCCGTAGCGGTCGCGATGCTGCTGCGCTCGCTGAGGTATAGATCCCAGGAATTGTCGTCCGTCGCGCTGTTCGTGGGCTATTTTACGGCAACGATGGGAGACATCAACTACTATACGCTCGCGAGCTGCCTCATGCTCGCGGTCATATCCGTTGTCCTCGTGTATAAGATGCGCTGGCTCAGGATGATATTCGTCGGGATAGCGTTGACCTACCTTACGCATATATTCTGGGTCGTAAAACAGGTCAGGCTGTCGTACGTCCCTATCGGGCAGATCGACGTAAGCCAGGTGCAGTTCTGGCTGAATAACGGGTTCGTATTCCTTTATTGGCTCGTGTTCACGGTTTCCATATACATGATAAGGGGGCCTTCCGAGAAAGAGGAGAAGCAGCTCGCGGTCGCGAATTTCTCGAACTTCCTTCCTTTTTTCGTGCTGGCTTATTCCAGGATATATGTGGAATACCCTGAATGGAAATTCCCGTTCGTCCTCGGGCTCGGCATAGTCTACGCGGCGCTGGCGCTCATATCGTCCCGCGCGAAGAACGGCATCATGTCGACGGTGAACACGCTGATAGCGTTGTCGCTCGTGACGTTCTCGATACCGCTCAAGGCGGTCCCGCTCGGCACGACGATAATATGGCTGGTCGAGCTGCCGTGCCTCATCTATATCGGGCAGCGTTTCGGGAATAAGGCGTTCAGGATCTTCGCGCTGTTGTTATCAGCGGCCGTATTTTTCAGGGTCGCGACATTCGACTTCTCGATATCGAAAGACCTCGTGTTGCTGATAGGTGCGCTGTCGTCTTTCGCGAGCGTATTAGTCTCGAGGATGGCAAAGGGCGACGGCATGTTCAGGGGGGAGAAGTTCCTCTCGAACGCATATTCACTGTTCGGCACGGTATACCTGACGACGTTGTTATGGAACAGGGTTCCGGAAGCATGGCTTGGCGCGGCGCTCTTCGAAGAGGTGTTCGCGCTCGTACTGGCTGCCTGCCTGCTGAAGGACAAGGCGTTCCGCGCTTATTCGTATATTCTCGTTATTGTCGCCTCGGCCGTATTGTTCTTTACCGGCGCAGGCAATAATTTTATATGGACAATAGTACAGGTGCCGGCCCTGCTGTTCATAGGGCTGCGATACGGGATGAGGCCCGTCAGGTTAATTGCGCTGGCAAGCGCCGCGGCGCTGTTTATCAGGGCGTGCTGGGCGGACAGCAGGATGATCGCGTTTGCAGGGATGGCGGCGATGTACCTCTGCGATTGCCTCAACAGGTACGTGAAGCAGGAGGTCCGGTTCGGCGGGGAATACCCGCTGATAAAGGCGTACTCGGCGCTCGGGACCGCATACCTGACGTTCTTCCTCTGGGATATCGTCCCGTTGCGCTGGTTGACCCTCGCGCTGGCATTTGAAATGGCGGCCCTGTTCATAATCGGCCGCACTATGAAGGACGCGTTTATCAGGGCTTATTCGCTCATCCTGCTCGTGATGGCGGCTTTCCGCATGGTATTTATAGAAGGCGGCAGGGGATTCGACGCGGCGGGCTGGGCGGCTTTCGCGGCTGAAGCGGCGATGATGGCCTTTGTCTATCTGGCGTATAAAGGCCTCAAGAACAGGAACGAGGTATCCGAGATCGAAAAGGCGGCGCCTACAGCGGTATTTATAATTGCCGCGCTGGCATCGACCTTCGTCATATTCGATAACGTTGAAAGGAACCTTATCAGCTTGGCCCTGGGCGTGGAAGGAGCGGTGATGTTCGCGCTCGGTTTCGCGGCGAAAGACAAGGCCTCGAGGATAGGCGGCTTTGCCGTGTTCGGGCTGACGCTGGCGAGGATCATCCTCGTGGACATGGCTCATGTAGCGGTCATCTACAAGATAATAAGTTTCATGGCGCTCGGAGCCATATTCCTCGTGACGTCGTTCTTGTACAATAAATACAATATAGGCAGGGAAAAATGAAGGATACCGCGGTTTCGAAGAAACTAATAACAAGCGACGGGGTCGGGATCGCGTATGAGCATTTCAGGAACGGCCACGACTCGGTAGTGGTCATCTGCCCCGGGTTCTTCAACAGCAAGAAGAACAGCGGTATACGCAAGGCGATAGATATCGTCTCCGGTTCTTACGACGTCGTGATATTCGATTTCCGCGGGCACGGGGACAGCGGCGGGAAATTCAGCTGGACCGCGAAAGAGCCGCTGGACCTCCGGGCCGTCCTCGATTATACGGCCGGGTTCGGGTACAGGAAGACGGGGATACTCGCGTTCTCGCTCGGGGCCGCGGTCTCGCTTATCGTCGCGCCCGACAGGCCGGAGATAAAAAGCATGGTCCTTGTCAGCGCGCCGTACAGCTTCTGGGACATAAATTACCATTTCTGGGAGCCGGAGAGGTTCTCGGACCTGAAGGCGAACATGGAATGCAAATGGGAAGGCAAGGGCGCGAAGGTCGACCACGTATTCATGGAGAAGGACAAACCGATAGACCGCGTCTCCTCGATAAAGGACACCGCGATCATGTTCATACACGGAGCGAAGGACTGGGTCATCAAGGACTATCATTCGAAGAAGCTCTTCAATTCCGCGTCCGTATGCGAGAAGAAGCT
Source organism: Candidatus Omnitrophota bacterium (assembly GCA_022709465.1). The sequence continues at coordinate 6,706 of JAKLIT010000019.1, forward strand.
CGAGATACTCAACGACGGGTTGCACGCGGAACGGCTCATAGAGCAGTACCCGGAAAGGATAACGGAACTCGTCGCCGGTTGGTTCGGAAAGACGTTATAAAAGGAGACAGGAGATGAAGTGGCTTATCATGACGGTCATGCAGCTGGCGTTCACGCTGGCGCTCTACGCGATGGGCGCGGTATTGATCGGGCTGTCCCTCTACCCGGGCGTGGCCCTGGTCCTGCATACGGTCGAACCCGCGTCAAGGCTCGGGTGTGTGCCCGGTCTTATGGTCATCTGCATATCGATAGCGGCCGGGTATTTCCTCTACGGGCTTACGCTGATATTCCTCGTCGGGGGTATAAGGACCGCGCTGAACCTGCGCCTTAAGGAGGGCGATTACCCGATACCTTCGGCCGGCGCATTCAAATGGGCATTCGTCAATTCGTTATTCCTGCTCGTATCGGTCACGTTCATGGATTTCATACTGTTGACGCCTTTCTGCAACCTGCTCTACCGGCTAATGGGTGCGAAGATGGGAAAGAACGTCCAGATAAACTCGAAGAACGTCGCCGACATATCGCTCCTCGAGATAGGGGACCGTTCCGTCATCGGCGGAAATTCGACTGTGATATGCCATTCGTTCGAGAGGGGGCGGCTGAAATTGCGCAAAGTCAGGATAGGAAGCGACGCTGTCGTCGGGCTCAACTCCGTGATACTTCCCGGCGTTGAGATCGGCGACCGCGCGATGGTCGCGGCGGGCGCGGTGCTGCTAAAGGACACGAAGGTCGGGCACGGCGAGCTATTCTACGGCGTGCCGGCCGAGTCGGCGAAGGAAAGGCATAAAGAGGTAAAATAGATGGTTACCCCGAATTTTGACAACCTTTCAATACACGAGATAATGGAGTCGATAAATAAGCGCTGGTTCTCGAAGACCGCCCTGCAGATAAAGACGAAGGACGGATGGAACGCGCTCTCGTATGTCCCGCTCGGCGAACGGGCCGTCGACATCTCTTCGACGCTGCTTAAGCGCGGCATCGAAAAGGGCGACCGCGCCGCGATACTGTCGGAGTCGCGTCCCGAGTGGGGCATTGCGCTCTTCGGGATCATCTCGTGCGGCGGGATAGTGGTGCCGATAGACGTAAAGCTCAGCGAAAAGGAGATAGAGTTTATCCTGAGCGACAGCGGCGCGAAATTCATCTTCGTCTCGGAGAAGTACCTGCCGGAGATAGATAATATCAGGCCGAAACTTCAGGCCCTGAGGCAGGTCTTTTTGCTCGATGATTCGCCGCGAGATGACCTAATAAAGATCAAGGACCTCAAGATGAAGGAGGGTGACAGGAAATACCTGCCGCTCGAGGCCGGCGATACCGCCGTAATCGTTTATACGTCCGGCACGACGGGAGTCGCGAAGGGCGTTGAATTGACCTACAAGAACCTGATGTTCCAGGCGAAGGAGCTCAACCGGCTCGTCCACTATTCCGAAGCGGACAATTTCCTATCGATGCTGCCGCTTAACCACATGCTCGAGCTTACCGGAGGGTTCCTGTCGCCGCTTTACGTCGGCGCGACTATTACCTATTGCGACAGCTTAAAGCCCGCGAATATCATTGCGCTAATGAACGAGACGAGGACGACCGTAATGATAACCGTGCCGCTTGTGCTGAAGATGTTCCACGACGGCATAATGAAAAAGGCGCAGTCGCTGCCGTTCATACAGAAGCAGTTCTTTTTTACCTGCCTGCACCTTTGCAGGTTCCTCCTGAAGTTGAATATTAAACCGGGGAAATCAGTATTCTCGAAGATACACGGCCAGTTCGGCCGGCACCTGAGGTGTTTTGTCTCCGGCGGGGCACCGCTCGACCCGGCCGTAGAGATGGATTTTAACGCGATGGGGTTCACGATATTGCAGGGCTACGGGCTTACCGAGACGTCGCCGGTCATCGCGGTAAATACCTTCAGGGAACTGAAATATGGCTCCGTCGGCAAGCCGATCCCCGGCGTCGAGGTAGAGCTGATGAAACCCGACGGGACGTTCGGCGAAGAAGGCGAGATCGTCACGCGCGGAGACCACGTCATGAAGGGTTATTATAAAAATCTCGAAAAGACCGCCGAGATGATAAAGGACGGCTGGCTGCATACGGGCGATATCGGAAAGTTCGATAAGGACGGGTTCCTTTATATCACAGGCCGGATAAGGAACCTGATAGTCCTCGGCGGGGGCAAGAAGGTATTCCCCGAAGAGATAGAGGAGGTAATGTCCGCGAGCCCTTACATAAAGGAGATATGCGTCCTCGGGAAAAAGGCGACGGAAGGGCTAAAAGCGGGAACCGAGGAAGTTTTTGCGGTTATCGTGCCCAACCTCGAGCGTTTTGAAGGCGGCGACAAAAAAGATAAGGAGCTTATCAGGAAGAAAGTCGGGTCTGAAGTAAGCCGCCTAAGCGGCAACCTCGCCGAATACAAGAAGATATCGGAGTTCATGCTGTATTTCGACGAGTTACCGAAAACGTCGACGAGGAAGATAAAAAGGAATGCCGTAAAAGAATTGGCAGGACCTACCGGTTAGAGCGCCAGAGGCGGTATAACTCCTCGAACCCGCACTCATTGATCTTCTTGCCGCGTTTCCCCGCGGCGCGCTCGACGTTCCTAAAGCGTTTAGCGAACTTCTTCGTGGCGTTGTGGAGGGACTCCTCGGCATCGATGTTGCCGAAGCGCGATAGTATCACTACCGCGAACAGCAGGTCGCCGATCTCCTCGGCGAGGCGGCGCTTGTTGCCGCTCTTTATCTCCGCCTTGACCTCTTCAAGCTCTTCATGCACTTTGTCGACGACGAAGTCCATATCCGGCCAATCGAATCCTTGTGTCGCGGCACGCCTTGAGATCTTCTGGGCTTTTATCAGTGCCGGCAGGGTCTTCGGGACGCCATCCAAAATGCTCTTGCGGTCCTTGTAGCCCTTTTCCGTCTCCTTTCGCGCCTGCCAGTGCCGGTACGCGTCGTCGGGATCTTTTGCTTTATGCTTGCCGAAGACATGCGGATGGCGGTTCAGCATTTTTTCGGAAGACGCGCGCAGCACGTCGTAGATATCGAATTCTCCGCGCTCCTTCGCTATCTGCGCCTGGAATATGACCTGGAAGAGGAAATCACCGAGCTCGTCCTTCAGTTTTTCGGGATCCCCGGAATCGATCGCGTCACAGAGCTCGTAGGCCTCCTCTATGATGTGCTTCTTGAGGGAGGAGTGGGTCTGCGCCCTGTCCCACGGGCAGCCGTCCTTCGCGCGAAGACGCTCCATTATCTTGACTAGTTTTTTCATATTAATGTATACTGATTATAACATGGAACGAGCAATACTCAAAATCCTTGTGTTAGCTCCGCTAACCGCGCTGGCCGCGCTCTCCGCGCCGGTCGCCTGCGAAGCCATCACGGTCAGGGAAGACCCCGCTGCCGCAGCGGCGTATAACCAGATGGGCGTGGACGCTTACAACAAGGGCGCGTATAAGGCCGCTATATCATACCTCGAGCAGGCGCTGAAACTGAACAAGGGCAACAGGACCGTCGAGAAGAACCTCGCGGTCGCTTACGCGGGCCAATCGGAGGTTGAGCTCGAGAGGCGCAACCTCGACCTCGCCGGGCAATACGCGCAGCAATCCCTGAAATATGACGGGAAGAACATCACCGCGCTTTTTGTGCTCGGCGAGATAAAGTATAATTCGCAGGAGCTCGACGAGGCGAAGGCGCTCTGGCAGAAGATCCTCGACATAAACCCGGACTTCAAATACGCCGATGAGCTCAAGAAGAGGATAGGCAAGGCCGATACAGAGAACAAGGTCGAAAAAGAATACCGCGCTTCCGGAATGGACCAGTTCGATATAAGGTACGCGAAGGAGGGCGCGAGAACCAGTTACAACGTCCGCTATTATCTCCAGGAGGCGTATCGCATACTTGGCCAGGAGTTCGGCTTGCGCCCGCAATACAAGATAACGGTCATCCTCTATGACCGGGATGATTTTGAGGCGGTCCGCGACTGGAAGAAAGGGGCGAGCGGCATCTATGACGGGAAGATACGCCTGCCGTTCGTCGGCTCGGGCCTCACGGAGGGGGACCAGCGCGGGATCGTCTGGCACGAATATACGCACCTTCTCGTAAACGACCTTTCGCTCGGGAAGGCCCCCGATTGGATGCACGAGGGGCTCGCGTATTACGAGGGATATAAATACGCCAAAAAGGACCTTACGATCCTGAAGAACGCCGTGAAGAACGGCCTGCTGCTTCCGTTTTCCGAGCTCGATGCGGTGCTCTCTTCCGCGACCGACGAGGTGCAATACCATCTCGCGGCGCAGGAGTCGTATTCCCTCGCTAAATACCTGATGAAAAGGTACAATAAGTACACGATAAGGGAGATGCTGAAACTGCTGGGTGCAGGCATGACGTTCGAGGAAGCGGCAAGAAAGAAGCTGTACCTGACGGTAAATGAGCTCGAGAAACGCTGGATGAAGGAATTAAAGGCGGGGGAACTTTACTGATATGGCGGAAGAGAATAAGATAAAGTCCGGTTTTGTCGCGATAGTCGGAAGGCCGAACGTCGGCAAGTCGACGGTGCTGAACCGGCTCGTCGGAGAAAAGGTCGCGATAGTCACAGAGAAGCCGGAGACGACGCGCAACAGGATACAGGGCATACTGACGAACAAGGACGCGCAGGTCGTCTTCGTGGATACGCCGGGCATACATAAGCCGAAGAACCTGCTCGGAAAGTATATAACGAAGGCCGCGAAGGACTCTTTGCTTGAAGTCGACCTTGTCATATTCATCATCGACATGACCAAGGGGATCACCGACGAGGACAAGCTGATATTCAAGCTCGTGAAAGAGGCCGGCAAGCCCGCGCTGCTGCTGATCAACAAAGTCGATTTAAAGAGCAAATCGCTCGCGCTGCCGCTCATTGAGGAGGCCGCGAAGCTTTATGACTTCAAGGAGCTGATACCGACCTCGGCCCTGACCGGCGACAACATGGACGCGGTATTGGCGATGGTCGTAAAATACCTGCCGTATGGCCCGAAAATGTTCCCTGACAGCCAGTTCACCGACAGGACCGAAAGGTTCATGGCCGGCGAGATAGTCCGCGAGAAGGCGCTCGAATTGACTCACGAGGAGGTGCCTCATTCGATCGCGGTGCTTATCGAGGAGTTCGCCGAAAGGCCGAAGAAGGTGACCTTCATCAGGGCGACGATATACGTCGAACGGCAGTCGCAGAAGAAGATAATAGTCGGGCACAGGGGGCAGATGCTCAAGTATATCGGAGAAGCCGCGAGAAGGGACATCCAGAAACTGATAGGAAGGCATGTCTACATAGAACTCTGGGTAAAGGTCCATGAGAACTGGCGCAAAGACCCCCAGGCGCTCAAGATCCTCGGATATACGTGATCGGCGGATATGAAAAGATACGCGGTCCCCGCAGCCCTGCTTACGGTCCTTCTTGTGACATTCATATCTTTCTACCCGTGCCTAGAGAACGGCTTTACGCAATGGGACGATAACCATCTCGTCACGGAGAACAAGCTCATACGCGATATCTCCCCGCGCGGGATCATCCGCATCTTCTCGACCGCGGATAACAGCAACTATAACCCGCTTACGCTTGTGTCTTACGCCGTGGAATACCGTCTCGCGGGGCTCGGCGACCCGTTCGTGTTCCACGCGACAAACCTTGCGCTGCACCTGCTGAATTCCGTCCTCGTGTTCTGGTTCATATACCTTATAAGCAGGAGCGCGGCGGTCTCGGTGATAACGGCGCTTTTATTCGGCATACACCCGATGCATGTCGAATCCGTCGCCTGGATCGCGGAACGCAAGGACGTGCTCTATTCGTTCTTCTTCCTGTCGTCGCTGATAGCATACCTCTATTACACCGAAAGAGGAGGGAAGAAGGGGTTATATCATCTTTCATTGTGCCTGTTCCTCCTGTCCATGCTTTCGAAGACCATGGCCGTCACGATGCCCGCGGTATTGCTGCTCGTCGACTACTTGCGGCGCAGGAAGATAGACGGCAAAGTCCTGCTGGAGAAGGCGCCGTTCCTCGCGATAGCGTTCCTCATCGGCGCGGCGGGTTATTTCGCGCAACACGGGGGCGGGGCACTGGGCCAGGCATACTTCGGCCCGGTAAAGAACGCCATGATAGCCGTATACGGGCTGGGATTTTACCTGAAGAAACTCGTTTTTCCATCGGGACTTTCCGCGTTCTATCCGTATCCGGCAGGCGTCGAGGGCGCAATCACCGGGATGTTCCTTGCCTCGTTGCCGTTATTGCTGGCGGCCGCCGCGGCCGTCATAACGTCGGCCAGGTATACGAGGAAAGCGGTATTCGGCGCGCTCTTTTTCCTTGTGGTCTTGTCGCCTGTGCTGAAATTCATCCCGCTCGGAAGGGCCATAGCCGCCGACCGCTATGTTTATATCGCATACATAGGGCTGTTTTATATCATCGCCGAAGGCCTTTGCTCCCTGTGCCGCAGGAGGTCCGCACCGAAATATATCGTATCGGCGGTTACCGCGGCGGTGATATGCTTCCTGTCGTTCCTGACATGGCAGAGGTGTTTCGTTTGGAAAGATGATATTTCACTGTGGAACGATGCGCTTAGGCTTTATCCGAGCACGGAGGCCTATTTTGGCCGCGGCGTGGGCCATGCCAACGCGGGGCGGATAGACGATGCCATGCGCGATTACAACAAGGCGCTCGAATACGACCCGTACCTGAGCGATATATACACGAACAGGGGGATACTGTATGCGGCCATGGGGCAGGCGGGGAAGGCCCTGGAAGATTACTCGACCGCTATAATGTTAAGCCCCGGTTCTTATAAGCCGTATTATAACCGCGGGCTTGTCTACAGCAGTATAGGTGATTTCGAGAGATCGGCGCGGGACTTCGACGAGGTAATAAAACTGAAACCCGATTATGCCGAGGCGTATTCAAACCGCGGCGCGAGTTTCGGCAATATGGGCAGGGGTAAAGAGGCCATCATCGATTTTGAAAAAGCGCTGAAGATAGACCCGGGCTGCGAGGAAGCGCTTCGTAACAGGGACGCCTATTACGGATCCGCGGGTGAAAAATCGGATAAGACCCCTTGAATTTTGGCCTTCATGTGGCATACTTTAATTGACCGAAAGGGCGGTCCGGCCGTCGGCCGGACCTGACGCTCGGTGCGAAATACCCAAAGCGCACCGACCCCCATCAGGGCCGAAAGGGCGTGACGCAAAACTTCGGGCCTAAACCGAGGCCATTCCAGGTGGCACGGCAAGGCGGCGGAGTTACCGAAACCGGAGAAAAGGTCAAAGGCGTAGGTTGCCTCCCTTTATCGGTCGACGCAGGATTTCGCCAGCGGCTGGAATAGAACCAAGGATCAAGCGGCAGTATCGCAGTAAGCAGCAAGGATGGGTTTGAAGGCCGCTGGCCTGTTTTTTCGGGCACGGCCCGAAAAAACGTGTTGTGAGCGAAGCTCACAACGACCTTCAGGCAAGCGCAATCGCGCTTGCCATTTTGTTTTATAGCCTATATAATACAGCTGATGAACCCTGCCAACGTAAGCAATTTAGACAGAGCTGCGGTAGTCAGGAAGATACCGCTTTTTTCGGACCTTCCGCAAGTGGCGCAGAAGCTTATAGAAGAGCGCTGCTACATAGCGGAGTACAGGAAGGGCCATGTCCTGTACCGGGAAGGCCATCCGTCGGACTCTTTTTATTGCATGGTCTCCGGCCGCGCGAAGGTATTCGTTAGGACGCCTTCGGGCGAGGAGAAGACCCTTATATTCCTGCACAGGGGCGACTATGTCGGGATCGTATCCCTACTGACCAACGAGCCCCATTCCGCGTCCGTGCAGATGATGAACGATTCCGTAGTCCTAAGGATAGACAAGAAGGATTTTGACCTTCTGCTCAAGGAGGTCCCGCAACTCGCGCTGAAACTCAGCGAATCGCTCTCGCGCCGCCTGAAGAGAAAGGAATCCAAGGCTAAGTCGGTATTCGAATCCACGATAATATCGGTATACGGGCTCGCGAAGAAATCCGGCAGGACGATGTATTCTGTAAACCTCGCGATAGCCCTTGCCTACGAGACGCGCAAGAAGGTCATGCTGATAGACATGAGCGCGACGGGCAGGGAATGCTCGTCGATGCTTCGCATGGAGGAAGACCTTCCGTGCGTCGGTATGGAATCCGGCATTCTCAATTACGAGGATGTGAAGGACAAGATAGTAAGGTACGAGGCCGGGGGCATATTCCTTCTTAACGCCGCATGCGGCCCGTCATCGCGCATAGACCCCGCCGCCGCGATATCCCTCCTCAGCTCGATAGCCGCGGAATTCAATTATATCGTAGTGGATATGCCCGTCGATATGGACAAGTCGGTGTATTCAATATTGACTCAGTCCGACCTTATACACATCGTTACCGATTCCGGCGAGCATAACCTCAGGTCGACAGGGCGGCTGATTGAGGAACTAAAGAAGGCCGTAAAGGACCCCGACACTACGATAAAGGCGATAATAAACGAATTTGTCATGACGAAGACATTTGAGGAGGAGATAAAACTTCTCGGGCACAAGGCGTACGCGACATTGCCGGACCTCGGCCTTCTCGCCGGAATGATGGCCGCGGGCCTGCCGCCGGTCCTCGCGGTGCCTGAGTGCCTCTATTCGAGGTCGGTGCGCAGGATAGCCAGGGAGATAGGCAGGATACTCGTGGGCCTCGCGCTCGGTTCCGGCGCGGCGCTCGGGCTCGTCCATATAGGGGTGCTTAAGGTCCTCGAGAAAGAGAAGATACCGATAGATTTCATAGCGGGCACCTCGATCGGCGCGGTCGTAGCCGCGTTCTGGGCGTCGGGAATGGAAGCGGCGGAGCTCGAAAAGGTCGCGATGAGGTTCAAGGACAGGAAGATGCTGCTTTCGCTCGCGGACTTCTCGATGCTTCCTCTCCAGGGATTCCTTAACGGGAATAACCTGAAGAAGCTCTACCGCGAATACCTCGGCAGGAAGACGTTCCACGACACGCATACGCCGCTCAAGATAGTCGCGAACACGCTGCGCTCGCGCGAGAACATAATATTCGACGAGGGGAGCCTGGTCGACGCGGTCCGCGCGTCGAGCTCGATACCCGCGATAATAAAGCCGGTCCGTTACGGAGACGATTTCCTGATAGACG
>JAKLIT010000190.1 GCA_022709465.1 Candidatus Omnitrophota bacterium
CGGCCTTGCCGTCAAATACATATACCAAGGCGTCGAACGGCGCGGTGTGTTCGCTTAATCCTTGGCCCTTGTCAAAGGCAAATAACGTCACTGTGCCTTTACCTTTGCGGATGATCTCCTTGCTTACGACAGAGCCCTTCTGGTAGGATACAAGATCTTTAAGATCGCCTGCCTGACTGACAATCTCTTTCATGTGGGATATCATACACCTTTGCGGCGAGTCAGTAAACCGAATAATCCGGTGAGACCGGAAAAGAAAATCAGGAGTGAGCTTGGTTCGGGTATTACGTCCAAACTGACGTCATCAAAATCTATATAACTGCCGGCAGAGGCGACTGAGCACCTCACCCTGGCATAAGCGGTATAGCTGGGAGCGGTCAGCCAGTCGGTTTCTATCTTCTCGTATTGCTGGCTCCCCGGGATACGTTCCCAGGTGCGTTCCTGCTGGAATGAGCTCGTGCCGGTGGAGTTAAAAAAGGTTATGGAGATCGATGCCTCTCCCCCGTCCTGCGGCATGTACAAGAATGAGGACAATTTATAGGTGGTATTCGGCGTCACGCTGTTGACGGTCTGGGTTATCCAGCCATAGTTATTTATCCTCGCCTCATACGTGCCTGTATGAGGGTTGGCGCTCGATACCTGCTCAGAGCCAAAAGCATACGGCGACCAGCCGCTGAAATTGCCCGTCTCAAAGCCCGGGTTGACCAGCAGGTTGGCGCTTGCCGCGGCAGGTATCGCCAGCAAAATTGTGACCATCAGTATAAGCGATTTTTTCATATTATTAGACACGTTTCGAGGCATGCTATAAGATATCATTAATCGGGGAATTTTCAAGGGGAAATATTTGCTTTTTTTGAGGTCTCTAGCCCTTGCCCTTAAGCTCTTCGTATGCCTTGCAGCACGGGCAGTTCTTCTCTGCTTCTTTCATCTTTTTGGCGAATTCAGAATTCGGGAAGCGGCGGGAAATAATACAGAACGGGCAGATCTGGCATATAAATGCGAGGAATTTTTTCATTATCAGCTCTCCTTTTTGAATAATTTCTTCCCCTTCGCGCTGTTGAGAAATATGACGGCCAGTATTACCATGAAGGTGACGAATGACAGGAATATTATCCCTCCGATACATGAGCCGGCATCGAAGAACTTATTGCCGAAGCCGTCTTTTGAGAACGCATATACTATTTCAGAGACTATGCATATTATCGTGGGAATAAGGCCGAGAACGGCGGTAACGCAAAGGAACACACGCGCCCACTGCCTGCGCCTCAGCGTCCCTATCCCCCCTGTTATAAGCAACGCGCTGAAGACCACCCCGGAGGCCAGGAAAAGAAAAACCGAGGCGTCTTTGTCCATGTGGAATGCATATAGCGTCAGTAATAGCCCCACCGTAAGGAACCAGATACCGATGAATAGCCCTATCGCGATAGCGAAACCGCCTATGATCCTTAATACGATAGGCATTCCGCGGCCTTTCTCATCTCGTATTTATACGACTGGACCTCGTAGTCCGTCTGCGCGGGGGTCCAGCCGAGAAGCTCGCCCATGATGCGGCCCGCCTCTTCATAGACATCGAGGCCGCGGGACGGCATCATCGAGAGCTGAAGGCGGCGGATTAGCAGGTCTGTCAGGCCCACGGCCATTTCATTTTTAACGGCCCTTTCTATGCGCGAGCGCAGGTCCCCTTCCCTATCCGCGAATACCTCGGGAGTCGGCCCCTTTGAGGCGGTTGCGCACTTCTTGAGATCCCCTTTCCCTATTACCGGCAAGGCCCTGTCGACGACCTGTTCCGCAAGCCGGCGGTAGGTCGTATACTTGCCGCCCACTACCGATATGAGCCCCGAGCCGGACTCCTTGATGAAATGTTCTCTGGAAACCTTCCAGGGAGCGACACCTTGCGTGTTCATCAGGGGGCGCAGGCCGGCATAAGTATTAATGACTCCGTCCTTGCCTATCTTCTCGTTCGGGAATACCCTGCTTATCTCGTTGAGCAGGTATTCGACATCTGCCTTCTCGGCATGGACCTCATCGGGCGAGCCCTCGAAATCCGTGTCCGTCGTGCCGATGAGCGTGGAATCGCGCCACGGGATAGCGAAGAATATCCTCTTGTCCTTTCGCGCGGAGAAGAGCATCGCGCGCGTTATCGGAAGTTTTTTGTAAACGAGATGGATGCCTTTCGTCGGCCTTGTTATCGCGGGAGCGTGCGGTTCGTCGGCCCAGACCAAGCGGTTCGACCAGGCACCGGTGGCATTCACAACGCATCGCGCGCGGACAGCGAATGTCTCGCCATTCAGGACGTCCTTTACTTCCGCCCCCGCCACCTTTCCGTGCTCCTTAATGAATCCCTGCGCCTCAACCTTGTTCGCAATACAGCAACCCTCTTCTGAGGCGGACATAGCGTTCGCGATG
>JAKLIT010000191.1 GCA_022709465.1 Candidatus Omnitrophota bacterium
ACGATGAGGTTACCAGGTATAACACTACGGCCAAGATGTTCCCGACGAATACCGTCGCCTCGATGTTCGGGTTCACGCCCGCGGAATTCTTCGAACTGAAGGACCTCGCGGAAAAAGAGCCGCCGAAAGTGAATTTCGCTTAGGGAGCGAATGTCCTATTCATTCGTTGACATAGAAAAACAGAAGACATGGGTCATAAGGACGGTCTTCGTCTTCCTGCTCGCCTTTTATTTCGTCATCGCCGAAATACTCTGGCTTGTGACTAAGGCGTTCTTTTCCGACCCGCTCTCTTCGGCCCTCACGGCGCGCGCGCCGCTCTTCACGCCCGCGGAAGCGCTGTTCGTCTTCGCGGTGTCATTCCTTCTTGCTTACGCGCACTGGTATTTTTCCACGAAGGATATGATCCCGGGCATCCTCACGATGCTCGACGCCCACAGCCCGGACAAGAAGGACTCGTACCACAAAGTATTCAGGAACGTCGTCGATGAGGTCTCAGTCGCCACCGGAGGCATGCATATCGATTGTTATGTCATACCGGTATCCGGCATGAACGCGTTCGCGATATCCGACGGCAAAGGCACTTGCGTGATAGGCATCACGGAGGGATTGCTGTCCCGCCTGAACAGGAGCCAGCTGGAAGCGGTCGTAGGCCACGAGGCCGCGCATATTGCGTCCGGGGACAGCTTCTCGACGACGGTCATATGCTCGCTCTTCGGAATTTATGCCGCGCTTCTTGACGTGGTCAACCGCCTGACGCTCAGGGACTCCTCGGACAGGGACGACCACGGGATAAATATCGGCTCGCGGTTCGCCGCGTATCTTATCATCGTTACGGTCATACTCGCCGCCGTAAAGCAGGTCAACCTGCTTCTCAATATGTTCATATCGAGGCAGAGGGAATACCGTGCGGACGCCGTCGCGGTTAAGCTGACCCGCAACCCGATAGCCCTCGCCGAATCCCTTTATATAATATCGAGGGGTTGGCGCGGCGTGGGAGCGGTGCCGTCATCGCTGGCGCCGCTGTTCATAATGAACACGGACCTTAAGGCCTTCGACGAAGCCGACGGCCTGTTCCCCGACCTCTTCTCGACGCATCCGCCGGTGAGGCAGAGGCTCGCGGTATTGCTGGGCATGGCCCATGCGGACCTCGCAGGGCTGAAGAAGTCGATAAGGCCGCTTCCGAAAGTGCCTGCCGATACGGGCAAAGTCCCGCCGGAGGACGTCCTTGGGTCCCCGGTAAAGGACTGGATAATATACAAGGATAATTCGTGGCAGGGGCCGTTCACCATGGCGGACCTGCTCTCGCTCGGCATAGACCCTTCCAATACGAAGGCGATCAAGGACAGGGCCGGCAAGGGCGCTGCAGGGCACGAATGTCCGCGTTGCAAGCAACCCCTTTCCGAGATGCTCTATGAAGGCGCGCCCTTGCTTGAATGCGGTTTCTGCGCGGGGATATACGCGAAGAGGAACGTCGTGTCGAGGGTCCTCGCGAGGGAGAATTATTCATTCTCGCGGGAGGTTAAGGAGATGGCCGATTCCCTCCAGAAGGTCATGTGGCTCTCGCCGCGGCCGAACTACTACAAGATAACCGATCCGCTCGACTGCCCGACATGCGGAAAGAAGATGTACCGCGGATTCTTCTCGTACGGGCTGCCCGTGGAGATAGACCGCTGCCCCGCGTGCGACAGCATATGGTTCGACAGGAACGAACTGGAGGCGCTCCAATACCTCATAGAGAAGAACAGGCTTCTTGAAATCGGCCGTAAATAGGGTATAATTAAAAACACCTGCCAAATAAGGAGATACAGTATGGATTGGGGCATTAAAAACCGCCTTAGCCGCATAATAAAAAATGACGGCCGCACAGTGATGCTCGCCGTCGACCACGGATATTTCCTCGGGCCGGTATCTAAACTCGAGGATCCCGCAAGGACGATAAAACCGCTGCTGCCGTATACCGACGCGCTGATGCCTACGCGCGGTGTGCTGCGAAACTGCGTCGACGCATCGAACGATATACCGATAGTCCTTAGGGCTTCGGGCGGGAACAGCATAATAGGCGAAGACCTTTCTAACGAGGAGATAACTGTCTCGATGAAGGACGCGGTCAGGCTTAACGTCTCGGCCGTCGCGTTCTCGATATATATCGGCTCGAAGCACGAGCACCAGACCATAGTCAATTTCGCGAAACTCGTCGACGAAGGAATGGAGTACGGGATGCCCGTCCTCGCGGTCACCGCCGTCGGCAAGGAGCTGGAAAAAAGGGACGCGCGCTACCTCTCGTTATGCTGCAGGATGGCGTCGGAGATGGGTGCTAGTTTCGTCAAGACGTATTACTGCGATGATTTCGAGAAGGTCGTCAGGAGCTGCCCGGTCCCGGTGGTCATAGCCGGA
>JAKLIT010000192.1 GCA_022709465.1 Candidatus Omnitrophota bacterium
GATCGCGTCCTCTTTTGCGCCTATCATCTCGACGCCGAATTTTTTCAGCACGCCGGAATCGTGCAACTGTATCGCGCAATTGAGGCCCGTTTGCCCGCCGAGAGTAGGAAGCAACGCATCTGGCCTCTCTTTTTCTATTATCCTGGCAAGGATCTCGGGGGTTATCGGCTCTATGTATGTGACATCCGCGGTATCGGGATCGGTCATTATCGTCGCAGGGTTCGAGTTGACCAGCACCACCTCGAAACCCTCCTCCCTGAGCGCCTTGCACGCCTGGGTCCCGGAATAATCGAATTCGCACGCCTGGCCGATGACTATCGGCCCGGAGCCTATTATCAGGATCTTATGTATATCGGCCCTCTTAGGCATGTTTTCTTTCCCTCATCATTCCTGCAAATTTGTCGAAAAGATACTCCGCGTCGTGCGGCCCCGGGCAGGCCTCAGGATGGTACTGGACGGAGAAGACCGGGAGCTCTTTGTGCTCCATCCCCTCTACGGTCTTGTCGTAAAGGTTTACGTGCGTCAGACCCATCTGCTTATCCGGTATCGAATCTATGTCCACCGCGAACCCGTGGTTCTGCGACGTGATATCGACTTTCCTCGTCCGGAGGTCCATTACCGGATGGTTGCCGCCGTGGTGCCCGAATTTCAGCTTATATGTCTTGCCGCCGAACGCGAGGCCGAGTATCTGGTGGCCGAGGCAAATACCGAATATCGGCAGCTTGTCCCTCAGTTCCCTGACCGCCTTTATGTGGTAAGGCACCGCCTCGGGGTCGCCGGGGCCGTTGGAAAGGAAGAGGCCGTCCGGCTTAACGGCCATAATATCGCTTGCTGTCGCAGCGGCAGGGAAGACCCTGACCCTGCATCCGATCCTGTTCAGGTTCCTGAGGATGTTCAGTTTCATCCCGCAATCGACGGCCGCTACGGTAAACTCGGGTTTCTGCCCCGGCTGCAACGGCCAGTCGAAAGGCTTCGCGCAGGCGACCTCTTTTACGAGATCCCTCCCTATGAGACCGGGAGATGCCTTCACTTTCTCAAGAAGCGCCCTTACGCCGGAGTCCCCGGAGGATATTACACATTTCATCGCGCCCTTGGTCCGCAGGATCCTTGTGACGGCCCTTGTGTCGATCCCTTGTATCCCCACGATCCCGTATTTTTTCATATAACCGTCGAGCGTGCCTCTGCTGCGGTGGTTCGACGCGATGCTGCTCAACTCCTTCACCACAAAACCTTCCGCCCAGGGCCTCGACGATTCGACGTCCTCGTCATTTACTCCGTAGTTGCCTATAAGCGGATACGTCATGGTGACCACCTGCCCTTTATACGAGGGGTCGGTAAGGATCTCCTGGTATCCGGTCATAGATGTATTGAAGACGAGCTCCCCGAATGCCTCTGCTTCGGCTCCGAACTGCTCGCCGGCAAAATGGGTCCCGTCTTCGAGGACTAAGTGTGCTTTCATGCGTCTCCCGTATTATCCCCTAGAATATAGGCGAAAGGGCATCCTTGCCGGCGTCTATCGCCTTTCCGGCAGGGCTCCTGTGGTAATCGACGTACTTAAGGTTTTCCTGGGCCTTCTTGCCGTAATATGAATCTGGATATTTTTTGACCACGAGGTCATAAAAATACTGGGCATTGTCCCAATCCTTGTTCTGGAAAGACAGGTCGCCGGCGGCGAGCCAATCCTTCGCCTCGAGTTTTTCCTTTCCTGACAGCATGTTCCCGGGGGCGGCGCAGCCAATGGCGAGCGAAATAACCATAACGGACGCCAGAACCTTGATCATCCTGATACCCATCGACCTCCTCCTTTTCGTTTAGGCGAATTTCCCGTTTTCGTATCTTATCTTTCCGCCGACTATCGTGATAACCGCCAAGCCGCTGAGCTTCTTTCCTATCAACGGCGTATTTTTCGATTTGGATTCTATGCTCCCCGCCTCCACGGTCCATTCCGCTCCAGGATCGAATACGGTGACGTCGGCATCCGAACCCTCGGAGAGGGAACCTTTTCCTTCGAGGCCAAGCAGGGCCGCGGGATTCACGGACATCTTCTGGGCTACCTCTTTCCATCCGAGCACGCCGCCCTTGACCAGTTCGGAGTTCACCAGCGACACCGCGAATTCCAGCCCTATCATCCCGGTCGAGGCGAAATCGAATTCCACGTCCTTCTCTTCCGCGGAATGCGGCGCATGGTCGGTGGATATGATGTCTATCGTTCCGTCCGAGAGGCCCTTCTTTATCGCTTCTACGTCTTCCTTCGTCCTGAGCGGAGGGTTGACCTTCGCGCCCGTATTATAACCCAATACCGCTTCTTCCGTAAGCGTAAAATAAT
>JAKLIT010000193.1 GCA_022709465.1 Candidatus Omnitrophota bacterium
ACCGAGGACCGCAGCAAGATATTTTATGTGTATTCCAGGAAGCACGGCGACCTCGAGAGGGATTATAACCAGTTCTACACTTCCCCGACGGAATACTCCCAGGGCGACTCGAATTACAGGGACGTGAACCAGAACAGGCGCAACGACCTCTTCTTCAATCCCGACGTCGGGATGGCGAACATCGTCAACTATATAGGGCTGATACAGCTCGACGGTTTCAACCCGCACGGCGTTGGCGGCATAACCTATATGTATAAAGGAGACGCGGAAGACCTACAGCGGCTCTTCGGGCCCCGCGCCGGTGACGCAGCGAAGTTCTTCGTAAAACCGTTCGCGCCGGGAGACCTTTTCAAGTTCATGGAATCCAATTCGCTGAAGGCGGGCATGCCGAAGGAAAAGTTACTGTCGCGCGTGCTCGAAAAGTCGGAGACGATCCAGAACTCTCAGCATATTGAGGGTTACTGGAGCGACCACACCTTCTATAACCTCGACCTCATTGAGAGCTTCCTCGCGATATACCCCGACAGGAGGAAGGAGCTCTTCTTCGGGGCTAAGCAATTCACGTTCCATGACAGCACCTATGTCGTCATGCCGCGCGACGAGAAGTACGTCGTCTGGGACGGCAAGCCGGTGCAGATCGGAAGCGTTAGGCCCGACGAGGAAAAGAAGAAGATGATCGCCGACAGGAGGTCCGACAAGGCGCTCGTGCGCAAGACGGGCGGAAAGGGCGACGTCTACAGGACCGATCTCATGACCAAGTTGTTCATACTCGCGGTCAACAAGATAAACTCGATAGGCCCGGACGGCTGCGGTATAGAACTGGAGATGGACAAGCCGAACTGGTATGACGCGTTGAACGGCCTTCCGGGAATGTTCGGGTCTTCATCGAACGAGACCTTTGAGCTGAAACGGCTCATCTCCGTGATAACCGATAACCTCGGCGGCGCGACCCTCGAGATACCCGAAGAGGTAGCCGATGTCGTAAGGGATTCCCGCGAGGTGCTCGGCGGTTTTATAGAAGGGAGATTCGATGATTTTGCCGCCTGGGACCGGCTCACGTCGCTGAAAGAGGAGTTCAGGAAGAGGACGAAGCTAGGTATCATAGGGCGCCTGGTCCCGATTGCGCCGGAAGAGGTCAACAAGTACCTTAATCTCGCCGCGAAGCGCGTGCAGGCGGCCATAAACAAGAGTTTCGACGAGAAGTCGGGGCTCTTCTCGGGATATTTCATGAATACGCCGGTCGAGTACGACCAGATAACATATACGGGCGCGGACGGCAGGGAGACCCAGAAGCTGAATTACAAAGGCCTGCCGTGCATAAAGGTGGCGAAGTTCGAGTCGAAACCGCTCCCGCTCTTCCTCGAGGCGCAGGTCCACGCGCTGAGGGCCGAGAAGGACCCCGCGGTCGCGGCAAAACTGCACCGCAACCTGATGAAGAGCGCGCTCGTCGACAAGAAGCTCAAGATGTTCTTCGTGAACGCTTCGCTCGCGGGCCAGCCGTACGAGATAGGAAGGACGAAGACGTTCAACCCCGGGTGGCTGGAGAACCAGTCGATATGGCTGCACATGGAATACAAGTACATGCTCGAGCTGTTGAAGGCGGGGCTGCACGGTGATTTCTTCGCGAACATGAGGAATGTGCTCGTACCGTTCCTGAAGCCGGAGGTCTACGGCAGGAGCGTATTCGAAAATTCGTCTTTCATCGCGAGCAGCGCGCATCCCGACAAGAAAGTGCACGGCCAGGGTTTCTACGCGCGCCTTTCGGGTTCCACGGCCGAATTCGTCCATATGTGGCTCATTATGATGACCGGCGGCAGGCCCTTCGGGCTCGATAAGGAAGGCAAACTCTCGTTTTCCCTCTGCCCGGCGCTCCCGAAGGAGATGTTCCTGAAGAAGGACCGGAAGGAGAGCTATTACCTGCCGGACGGGACCCTCGTCGAGGAGACTATGAGGAAAGGCACGCTAAAGTTCATGCTGCTCGGCAGCATCCCGGTAACATACCATAATCCGAAGATGAAGGATATATTTGGGGCGGTTGAGGGCAAGGCGCAGGTAAGGTACGAGGTGACGCCGGTTGAGGGCAAGGCAGGGACTTTCGCCGGAAAGGTCCCCGAGCCGTATTCGGCGATGATAAGGGACAGGAGGGTAAAGGAGATAAAAGTCTTCTTTAACTGATACGGAGGATGTCGTGGACAAGAAGGTGATATCGTTCGACAGGAAGAGCATGCTGATCGGCGGCAGGAGGGTCATGCTCTACGGCGGGGAGTTCCATTATTTCCGCGTCCCGCACGAACTCTGGGAAGACC
>JAKLIT010000194.1 GCA_022709465.1 Candidatus Omnitrophota bacterium
AAGGCCCATTATCAGTTCCTGGAAAGTCATCGTCTTTTTCTTCATCTCTTTAACCTTTGCAGCTCCCTTATGAATTTTTTTGTCTTAAGCGGCCTCTCGAGGTGCGACGCGACCATCCTGTCGACCAACGGGCCGAGTTCGTCCGATACCGGCTTAGATATCCTGAACTTCAGGAGCGAATCCCAATCCGCGCTCTTGAGCCGGTTAAATGTCTGCGCGGTGCCCATAGATACTCTCACATGGCCGACCGAAGATTCCTGCGCGGTCGGCCCGAACCCGAGCAGCGTCAGGAACCTTATCTCAAAGATGCGGACGATCTTCACCGGCTCCATGCCCTTCGCGAGCATCCTGAGGCATCCGAGCAGCAGCCCGAATATCTCCTCGTTCTTCTCCGCGGGCTCGGTAAGCTCGTCGACGAGTTCCGCGAGGTAAGAAGCGTAAGCGATCGCGTAAAGGTCCTTGCGGATGCCGAAGAGTCCGTCCAGAAGGTCGCACTGCGTTATATTCTGGAAATCGCTCTTTGATTTTTCATAGAACACTATCTTGTTGAGCCCGAAGAGCTCGGCCTGGCTCCCGTATTTCGAACGGTCGCCGCGGATCCCCTTCAGGACGCCTTTTATCTTCCCGAAGTCCTTCGAATAGAATGTCGCGACGATGCTCGTCTCCCTGAGGTTGCGCCTGTTGAGGACCAGGGCTTCAGTCGTCTGTATCGCCATTCTTCTTCTTTATATTGATCCTGTCGGGCAGCGGAACTATGCCCCCGGATATTACCAGCTTGAGGCCTTCCTCGATACTCATATCCAAATTTATCATCTCGTTCTCGGGAACGAGAAGCAGGAATCCCGAGGTTGGGTTCGGGGTCGTCGGGACGAAGACATTTATCACCCTCTCGACCGTCTTGTCCTGCACCTCTCCCCTGCCTTCCGACGTGACGAATCCCAAAGCGTAAGTTTTCTTATGCGGGAACTCTACCAGCACGACCCTCGTGAAGATACCCTTCGACTGGCCAAGGAAGGCCTGGCTGATCTCCTTTGTCGCCGAGTAGACCTTGCCGAGCATCGGCACCTGGAAGAATTTCTTCTCGAAATACGAGAAAAGTTTCTTCAGCACGAGCACCCTCGTCCCGAAACCTATGAATACTATGATACCGATGACCGCGACATAGAGCCCCGCTTTTACCAGGTAAGGGCTGACGATTCCGGTGTAATACGGTTCAAGCCTCACCATCACGCGTTTTATGAAAAGCGCGTCGAACGGCGTCAGCACGAATACGATCAGCCAGTACGTCACGAGCGCGGGAATTATTACTACGATCCCGGCAAGGAAATTCTTCCTCATTGATTTCAACATGTCAGCTCCTGTATAAAAGCTGGAAGATACAAAGAGTCACGAGTATCCCGAGAATCGAACCGGCTATCACTTCCCATGTCGTGTGTATGCCCTTCTTCACCCTCGAAACTGCCAGAAGCACAGCCATCAGGAAGACGAGCGATACTATAATGATGTTGTCGGCAAGGAACGAAGTTATCGTGAACACAGAGAAAGCGAAAGCCGAGTGCCCGCTGGGCCATCCTCCCCTGAAAGGTGTCCCTCTGTGCAGGATAAGCTTCAGGATTACGACGAGCGACAGCAGTATCGTAAGCGCGATAAAAGTCACGTGCCACGGCGACTGCCTTATCCTGAGCATCGCGTCCGAAAGGTTCAGTATCTTCAAACTCTTGAAGAAGACGAGATACCCAACTATTATCGCGTAGACAGACGCCACGAAAACGCAGCCGGCCGCTATATCTTTTGCCATCTTAGCCATATGGTGGAATTCTTTCGTGAATATGTCGACCGTTATCTCGAGGGAGGTATTGAACATTTCTGCCACGATCACCATTGTGACGGCACTCAGCAAAAGTATGAACTCGACGGTGGTCAGGTTCAGCACGATCCCGAGGAACAAGACCGAAGCGCCGACGAAGAAATGGATGCGCATGTTCCTCTGGGTCTTAAGCGTATGCTTGAGCCCCTCGATCGCATAGTTGAAAGAGTCGGTAAGCCCGCGTTTCTTCATATCTCGTCCAATATCCTTTTTTCCATGGCCCTCATGACCTTCCTCTTCGGCGCCGACGTGTCGTCATAACCGCAGAGATGCAATATGCCGTGGACCATGCACAGCCTCAATTCGCCCGGCAGCGTATTGCCGAAACGGCGCGCGTTCCTTCTCGCCGTGTCGACGGATACCGCGATGTCGCCGGTATCGAACGCGAGGACATCCGTCGCGCCTTTCCTGCCTTTGAACCTGG
>JAKLIT010000195.1 GCA_022709465.1 Candidatus Omnitrophota bacterium
TCTGCGCTTAGCCATTCATCCCCTTGACCGCCGCAAATACCTCTTCTACGGTTATATCGCATACCATGGGCCTGCCTATGACCGTGTGCCCCCGCCCGTACGGCCCCCATCTTACCGATGAGCCGCCTTTCCTCGATTCCCCGAACAACGCGACGACCGGAGTCCCGACCGCGGCCGATATATGCACCGGCCCTGAATCACAGGATACCAACGCCTTTGCCTTCTTCAGGAGAGAACCGAATCCCTTCAGCCCAAGTTTTCCCGTCAGGTCGCAAAGCGGCCTACCCGAGTGCCTGGCCACCTCAAGCGAGGCGGGTTTCTCTTCCTGCCCGCCTACGAGCACAACTTTAGCTCCGAGCTCTTTCTCTATCATCGCGCAAAGCCGGCCGAACCTTTCCGAGGGCCAGATCTTCTCCGGATTGCTTGTGCCGGGATGTACGGCGATGAACCTTTCGCCGTCGCGTATGCCGTTCTCCCGCGCGATACGCGCGGCGCCGGTTTCATCCTGCGCATTTACCGTAAATACCGGCGCTGACGGACTTGCGTCTATACCAGCGGCTCTCGCGATGTCGAGGTTGTATTCCACCTCGTGCTTCTCGCAAAGAAATTTCCTGTCCTTGATAGCCCTGTTCAGCAAGAACCCGAACTTCCTGTCGTATCCGACCCTGACCGGTATGCCCGCAAGGAACACGGCGATATTCAACGCTTTGTTCGGGTTAAACACGGCGCAGAGCCCGTATCCCTGCTTTTTTAATGTGACGACGGACCCGGCCATTTTAGCCGGTGAATCAAGGTCCTTTTTTGGGTCCAGCTTGATTATCCTGTTTACGGAGGGATTGCCTTCCGCCGCTTCGTATGAGGCCGCGGATACTGCAAGCGTTATCACGGCGTCGGGGAATCCTGCGCGGAATGCGCTTATTGCGGGGGTCGTCAGGATGAACTCCCCTATCCTGTCGGTCCTTATAAGGAGGATATTTTTAGGTTTCAATGTTCCGGCTGCCCGTATTCAGTCCTCGCCACCGACAATCCGGCGACCGACCAGAACAGGACTGCCAGCGGAAGCGAATACAGGTTTGTGTCAAAAAGGCTGTTGACCAGCGTCGCGAGCAGCCCGCCGATGAACCCTATGTACGCTGCCCTCGTAAAAACGTCTTTTTCCCTGAAATAGTTCCTCAGCCCTGAGACGAACATCGCTGCCGCTATCCATAGGGACGCGAGCACACCCGCGATACCCGTCTCCGCCGCGACCTGCAGCAGGCAGTTATGCGCATACACTATCTCGCTGTAACCTGCCGGCCTGTATTTCTCGAAAACGCTCATGAACGTCCCGAGCCCGTGCCCGAATAAAGGTTTGTCAATGAACATCCTCCATCCCGTCTCCCAGATCAAAAGCCTGTCCTTGCTCGACTGGTCCCTTCCGATGTTCATGATCGACCCAAGTTGGTCCTTAAGCGGCTGCGGCCCCGCTACGGCAAGCAGCGCGACGACCAGCAATAACGATGCGAGCAATGCGTAATACTTCTTCTTCCCGGAGACGATACAGAGGAATATGAAAGCGGACGCAAACCCAAGCCATGCGGCCCTCGCCTGCGTAAGCATCAGGCACGCGAATATAACGGCGATCGAGGCCGCAAGCAGCGCCTTCTTCTTCCCGCGCAACGTGTTCATCATGAAGAGTGAAAGCGGCAGCGGCAGCACCGTGGCAAAGAACGTCCCCGCGCTGTTCGAGAACTTGAACGTAGCGGTCACCTTTATCTTCTCGAAGAGCGGGAAATGCCTGAACAGGTCGTGGCCCGAATAATACTGGTAGAGGCCGTCAAGGCCCACTATCGATGCCGGAAATATAAATGCCAACGCGGAACGCGCGATCTTCTCCCTCGTATTGATGACGTCCGCTATCACGATGAAGAGCAGGAAATATTCCATCGTCTTGAACATCAGCGCGCCCGCGCTTATCGCGAGGTTGACGGTAGTGAAGACCGACGTTATTATCGCCATGAAAAGGTAGGTAATGGACGACGTTTTTATGCCGGCATCAAGCCGCGAGGAATGTATGATCGAGGATATTGCCGTATAGAACATCGCGAGCAGGACCGCCGCTGTCAGCACTATAGGTATGAAATGCGCGGGCGCCAGCAGGTTCACGCCGGGCGCGGCGTGTTTTGACGCTATGCCCATGGTAACGACGACGGCGACATATACCAGGACCATCGTAAGGATGCCTATAAGCGTAAAGATCGCGGATGACCTTGCGCCGGCGCG
>JAKLIT010000196.1 GCA_022709465.1 Candidatus Omnitrophota bacterium
AATGGCAGAAATACGAGATACCGCTGAGCATGTTCCAGGACAGGGGCAAGTACTGGGACGAGGCCTCCAAGAAAGAGATCGGTGCCGACCTGAAGAACTGGGACAAGATCGGCGAGCTCAAGTTCAAGATAAGGAAGGACGAGAACAAAGAATGCTCCCTATACATAACGGACGTAAAGTTCAGATTGCAGTAATAGCAGCGGCGGTATTGCTCTGTTCATGCGCGAAGCAACCCGAGGTCGAATTCAAAGTGCGGGTTTTCGACGGTGATATGGCCGGCTGCCGCGAATATTGGGGAGACTCCTGGATAGGAAGCGGAAGCGGAAGCCGCGTCGACCGGGCCGACGACAAGATAAAACTGGCCGACCTGGGAAAAGAGGGCCTATCGCTCGATTTTTCCGGGGAGAACGTTAAGGGCGGCTGGTGGTCCGCTTGTCTGGCCCGGCCAATGTGGCAGGTAATGTCGCTAGATAATTACAGGGACAAGGGATACCTCGAGATCTGCGTGAAGGGCGCCTCCGGAGGGGAGGAGTTCGTCATAGGGCTTGCCGATAAGAGCAAGCTTAAGAGGGAGGCGATGCTGCCTTCCTCCGGGTTCTTCACGGTCACTACGGAATGGCAGCGAGTAAGGATACCCCTGTCGGAATTTGCTGCGGTAAAACAAAGCCTCGATTTCGACAGGATATCGCACATCATAATCAGGAACGGGACCAAGCCGGGGAAATTCGCCTTTTATATAAAGGACGCGGCTTTCCGTTCGGAGCTCGTCGAGAAGTCCTATCCGCTCATAAAGGTAGACCAGGCGGGATATGCGCCGGCGGAAAAGAAAGTCGCCAAGGTATCCGGCATCGGGATTAAGGGCTACGGCGGCAGCGAATTCCATTTGGTCGACGAGGATACGGGCAAGGACGCCTTCTCCGGCAGGCTGAAGTACGTCTCGGGGCGCGATAAGGCGACGGGCGACGCGGTGTTCGACGCGGATTTTACCGCGTTCGACAGGCCCGGAAGATACAGGATCCGCGCCGGGAGCGCAGGGCGCAAGAGCCCCGTCTTCTGCATCTCCGTTTCGGCGTATGATACCGTGCTGCGCGATTCGCTGAGGATGTATT
Organism: Candidatus Omnitrophota bacterium; assembly: GCA_022709465.1. The sequence continues at coordinate 1,110 of JAKLIT010000196.1, forward strand.
ATTACCAGAGGTGCGGGACGGCCCTTGAGGCCGGGTGCGCCGGCAAATGGACGCATGCCTCGTGCCATAATGACGACGCGTACCTGCTTTCCGACGAGTCGAAAAAGGTAGAGACGGCAGGCGGCTGGCACGACGCGGGTGATTACGGAAAATATGTGGTCAACGGCGGCATCGCCGCGGGGACACTGCTCGCGATATACGAGCTCCGCCCGGGGAACTTTTCCGACGGCCAGCTCGGGATTCCGGAGAGCGGGAACTCGGTCCCCGATATCCTCGATGAGGCGAGGTGGGAGATCGAGTGGTTCCTGAAGATGCAGAGGGATGACGGCGGCGTATACCATAAGCTTGCCGCCGAATATGTTCCCGCAGACATGCCTCCGGAGAAGGATCCCGGGAAGAGGTTCATCATGGATATATCAGCCGACGGCCCCGGAAGCCGCGATAACATACCCGGAAGCACCGTGTCAACGGCGGCGACGGCGAACCTCGCGGCGGTAGCGGCCATGGGCTCGCGCGTCTATCAGGAATATGACGCCGCATTCGCGAAGAAGTGCCTCGAGGCTGCCGAGAGGGCGTGGGAGTTCCTCAAAGCGCACCCGTCCGACCTTCCCGGGAGAGGCTATTGCAATCCCGCGCTGGAGTCGCATTACATCGTCAGCGGCGAATACGGCGACGACCCTCAGGGAAAATGGGCTCAGGGCGACAGGGACGAGAGGTTCTGGGCCGCCTGCGAACTCTTCCGCGCGACGGGAAAAGAGGAATACCACGATTACATAAAGGCGAATTACGGGACATTCAAGGACGGCCACGCGATCAACTGGCAGCAGGTGCAGAACCTGGGCCTATATTCATATTGCATGTCCGTGTCCGCCGATGCCGCGCTGAAGAAGGAGATTATGAAGCCCCTTGCCAGGTACGGCAAAGGCATACTGAAGGCCTCCCGCGCCAACGCTTACGGCAACGCGCTGCGCAGTTACGAGTATTACTGGGGATCGAATACCGTTGCGCTGAATTACGGCGTCGACCTGATATACCTGTACGAGATGACCGGCGACCGCAGGTACAGGGATGCCGCGCTCGACCAGCTGCATTACATACTCGGCAGGAACGTTTTCGGGCTGTCTATGGTCAGCGGTATCGGAGAGAAAAG
>JAKLIT010000197.1 GCA_022709465.1 Candidatus Omnitrophota bacterium
GGTGGCCCTTCTTCCAGCGGGAGTCCTTCCTCCTGCGGTACTTGTAGGAGATGACCTTCTTGCCTTTGAGGTCCGATACGACCTCGCAGACCACCTTAGCGTCCTTCAGGTACGGCTTGCCGAACTTGGCATCCTTACCGTCGCAGACCATGAGAACTTCCTTGATTATTATCTCTTTTTCCTTCTCGGGAAGGGTCAGGCGCTCGACTGTGATAGCGTCGCCCTTTTCGACCTTATACTGCTTCCCGCCTGTCAATATTACGGCGTACATTTAGACACTCCTTCTATAGTTTGGGATTTCGTGAGATTATACCCTAAAATCCGGCGGGTGTCAATGGATTCTTACCTCGAAAACTCCACGAATACTATCCTGTCCAGGGCGCCCGGCTCCCTTTCGACAAATTCCTGCGCAACCTTCATCGCTATCGGGGCGGCCAGCTCCTTCGGGAAACGGTAGGCGCCGGTCGAGATGGACGGGAACGCGATGGACTTAATGCCGTGTTCCTTGGCAAGCTCGAGGGAATTGCGGTAGCAAGAGGCGAGCAGTTCCGGCTCTTTGTGCTTGCCGTCGCGCCAGACAGGCCCGACGGTATGGATGACGTATTTTGCCGGGAGGTTGTAGCCCTTCGTTATCTTCGCGCCGCCGGTCTCACATCCCCCGAGCGTCGCGCATTCTACGAGCAGCTTCGGCCCTGCCGCGCGGTGGATCGCGCCGTCGACTCCCCCGCCGCCGAGAAGTGTCTTATTCGCGGCGTTGACTATGGCATCGACCGCGAGTGTCGTGATGTCCGCCCGCACTGTCTCTATCTTAGTACCCATCAGGCGGCCAGCTTCTTCCCGAGCAGGCGGGCTTTCCTGGCATGCATAGGGTTAAGTTGTTGCTTGGGCTTCTGCGCCGTAAGGCCCATAAAGAGCACACCTATCGTTTTCGCCCCGAAAACCTCGGCGGTAAGCTTAAGCAGGAATACCGCATTAGACGAACTGCGGGAGAATGCCGCGGGAGCTGCCGTACCTGTTATTACTACCGCGCGCTTATTCTTCGTGCGGTCCCTCAGGACGGGGGCGCGTCCTTCCCACGGCCAATAGGCATACGGCAGGAGCCTTTCGATGAACCTCTTCATCAGCGCTGTCACGGTATAATCGTTGACCGGTGAGGCGAACACAAACGCATCCGACCCCTCGATCTCATCGAGGACCGCGCCCATGTCATCGCGGATGGGGCATTCGCCGCGTTTAGTGCCCGGCTTCTGGGTGCAAATTCGGCAATTCGTGCAGAACTCGATATGCTTATCCAGCAGGTATATCTTGGATACATCGGCGCCTGCGTCCTTGGCGGAAGCCAGGACTTCGTCGACGGCGGTATCCGTGATACCGCCCTTACGGTAGGTTCCTACGATCGCGGTTACTTTCATTCAATCCTTAAGGGGACACTTCTCCGATTAGCTCAAGAACCGTCCCTATCCTATATAAGCTTTATGTCCTCGACATGAAGCAGAGGATCGGCCTTGACGATGATCTTCGCACGGAAGATGCGCTCTATCGTCTCTATCGCCGGGCGGTCCTCGTTGAAGAGGCGCGAGGCGACCTCGGGGTGCGCGTGCAGCTCGACCTGCTTCTTCTTCGTCTCTTTCAGGTATTTCTTGACCTTGCGCAGCGCCTGGATCGAGACGGTCGATACGGATTTTATCAGGCCGCGGCCCTGGCAGTACGGGCATTCGCGGAACGACATGCTCTCGACGCTGCGGCGCATCCTCTGGCGCGTCATCTCGACGAGGCAGAGCTCCGATAGCGGTGATACGTCAGTCTTCGCCTTATCGCGCTTCAGCGCCTCTACCATCGTCTCGAATACTTTGCGCCTGCGCGACGCCTGCATCATATCGATGAAATCTATGACGATGATGCCCCCGAGGTCGCGCAGCCTTATCTGGCGCGCGACTTCAATCGCGGCTTCGGTGTTTACCGCGAAGGCCGTCTCTTCGAGGCTCTTCTTCGCGGTGAACTTGCCGCTGTTCACGTCTATGGCCACGAGGCCTTCGGTCGGCTCTATCACTATATAACCGCCGCATTTTAGCGGGACTTTCCTCTCGAAGAGCTTCTCGACATCCTTCTCTATCATCTTCCTGTCGAAGAGCGGGATATCGCCTTCGTAAAGCTCGACCTTCTGCCTTAGGTGCGGGGCGACCGCGCTGAGGAAATGCTGGACCTTCCTGTATTCATCGCGGTTATCTATGACAAGCTTCTC
>JAKLIT010000198.1 GCA_022709465.1 Candidatus Omnitrophota bacterium
GCGCCGCTCATATCGCAGAAGAAGGTAATAGGCATACTGAGGGTCGAGTCGAGGGAGGTCGAGGCGTATGTTTCGGACGACCTGAGGCTTCTGACCACGCTCTCCGACCTCGCCGCTATCGCGCTCGAGAACGCGAAGCTCTACCGCCGCATAGAAGAGCTCGCGATCAGCGACGGGCTTACCGGCCTTTATTGCCAGCGCTATTTCAAGGAGAGGCTCGAAGAGGACATCCTTAAGGCAACAAGGCTCAGGCAGCCGCTGTCGCTCTTGATGATAGATATAGACGGCTTCAAATCATATAACGACAAATACGGGCATACGGCGGGAGATATAGTGCTTAAGTCGATAGGCGATATAATGAGATCATCGATAGAGCTCGGAGACCTCGCGGCAAGGTACGGCGGCGAGGAGTTCGTCATAATACTCTTCGGCAAGGACAAGCAGGGCGCTAAGTCGCTCGGCGAGGCCGTAAGGAAGAAGATAGGGTCGCAGAAGTTCATCCTGAGGCAGGTGGAGACGCATGTGACCGTTTCGATAGGATGCGCGACGCTGCCCGAAGACGCGGTGGCAAGGGACGAGCTGATAAGGACCGCGGACGCCGCCCTTTACCAGGCGAAATCGGGAGGAGGAGACAAGGTATGCCTGGCGTGAACACCGGTACGCAAGCCACCCGGCAGGCCAATGCGAAGAAGTGGCTCTTCTCCGGAAAGGGCATATTCTTCCTGTTCCTTTTCCTCGCGCTGGTCCGTCCGGTATACGGCCTGATCTTCAGCCAGAAGGCGTCGTTCTTCCTCCTGAACGTGAACCTTTCAGTGATCGCGATAGTCCCGGTCGCGTTCGAGTTCGGATTCGTCCCCGCATATATCATATCGGGGTCGGTGAGCGCGGTCACGATAGTGTCGATGTTCTTCAACAGAGGCGCGGAGCTGCCGTATCTCGCGTCGATACTTTTCATCAATCTTATCCCGCTGGTCCCCGCATATTATAACGGGATGTATAACGAGTATTTCAAGAAGAAGAACTCACTTTTCAGCGAATCGAGGGCATCATACGAGGAGTTTACGACCGAGCTAAAGGTGCTCAAGGACCTTAATATCTCCCTCCAGAACCAGGTCCATGACATCCTCGACCTCTACGAGGTGACGAAGAAGATGAGCGCCTCGCTCGAGATGGACGAGATGCTCAGGATATTCAGGGAGGCCATAAGCAAGATATCGAGGTTCGTGACAGCGAAGGTCATCCTGATCGACGAATCCCAGGAAGCCCCGGTCGCGCGGATAACATACGAGATCCATAACCCGTCAACGAAGAAGCCGTTGTCGGCCGATGTACACAGCGGGCCGCCGGGTAGATTCGACCAGATGCTGGCGGAGTCCGTATCGTCGCGCAAAGAGGTCATCTACCTGAAAGCCCCGATAGACCGCGGCCACCCGTTCAGGGAGCATCTCGGCGATGGGGACAGGTCGTTTATCGCGCTGCCCTTGCTTTCGGAAGGCATCCCGATAGGCATACTTACTATAGAAGGAATAGATGAAGAGCACGCCGAGAGTTTCTCTATCCTCGCGGAACAGCTCTCGCTCGAGCTCAAGAAGATAAGCCTGTATGAGAGAGTGCAATCGCTCGCTATAACAGACGGGCTGACCGGCATATACGTGAGGAGGCATTTCCTCGAGAGGTACGCGGAGGATTTTGCGCGCTCGAAGAGGCACAGCCTGAAGCTTTCGGTCCTCATGATAGACCTCGACCATTTCAAGCAGTGCAATGACACGTACGGCCATCTTGTCGGGGATATAGTGCTCAAGGAGATAGCCAAGATAATGAAAGATTTCGTCCGCCAGGTGGACCTGATAGGCAGGTACGGCGGCGAGGAGTTCGTGCTTGCCCTGCCCGACACCGACAGGAATTCCGCGATAGCCGTCGCGGAGAGGATAAGGCAGGAGGTCGAAAGGCACAAGTTCAAGGCGTATGACGAAACGATCACGATGACCATAAGCGCGGGTGTGGCTACATACCCCGATAACGGCGACGATGTCCAGGTGCTGATAGACAAGGCCGACCAGGCCCTCTACAGGGCCAAGGAAGAGGGAAGGAACAGGGTGGTCAGCTGGCCCTGAAATATATTGAAAAATCACGCGTTTTGAGTTAAGATTAACTCCTCAAATGACGAAATTTGCTATAGGCATAGACCTCGGCGGCACGTATACCAAGCTCGCCCTTGTAAGCCCAAAAGGA
>JAKLIT010000199.1 GCA_022709465.1 Candidatus Omnitrophota bacterium
TCGTTGACCTTATCGCCGAGCCCCTTGCCTATCGTGCAGGCGAACAGCGCGGCCTTCGATGCCCCCTTCAGGTGTTTCGACAGGGACGCGCTCTTTATGCGCAGACCCGACGAGCCGAACCTGACGGCGCCGCCCTTTACCGCAATATCGAATACCGCGAATACGGCCCTCGTCTCGACTAACGAATATCCCTCGTCCATGATGCCGGCTATGAACGACAGTATCCTCCTGTCCGCCTTTGTCTTGTATTTCGCGTATTTGAGGCGTGACAGGACGAGGTCCGACGGTATTTTTATCGGGATGTTCTTCAGAAAGACGATTTTAGGTCTCCTAGAGCCCGGCATAGGCCCTCATAGGGCCTTATCCAGTATCTGCGGAACGAGCTTGTTCCATCCTAACGACATGATGTGTACGCCCTGGACCAGCCCCTTCAGTTCTTTTATCGTGCGCGCGGCTATCTCGGCGGCTTTCTGCTGCCTGTCGGACGCGCCCTCGATCTCCTTGATAAGGCCGTCCGGCACATGTATCCCGGCGACGTTCTTGTTCATGAACCGCGCCATCTCCGGCGATTTGATAAGTATTATCCCGGCGATAATGCATGTATCGATACCCTTTACCCTGTCGATGAATTTAGCGAACGCGCCGACGTCATATATGCCCTGCGTCTGGAAGAACTCCGCGCCCGCGTTTATCTTCTTCTCGAACTTTATCAGCTCGGGCTCGACAGGGTCGGCTCCCGGGTTCACGACAGCGCCTATGCAAAACCTCGGTGAGCCTTTTAGCTCCTTGCCGGCCAAGTCCCTGCCCGCTTCAAGCATGCGCAATGCCCCGATAAGCTGCACGGAATCCAGGTCGAATACCGGCTTCGCCTCGGGATGGTCGCCGCGCATAGGGTGGTCGCCGGTAAGCACGAGTATGTTCTCGATGCCCAATGCCGCCGCGGAGAGCGCGTCCGATTGCAGCGCTATCCTGTTGCGGTCGCGGCACGTGAGCTGATATACGGGCTCTATCCCTTCCCTCTGCAGAAGCGACGACACGGCAAGTGAACCGAGCCTCATTACCGCGCTCTGCGAGTCGGTCACGTTGATCGCGTCTACACGGGACTTCAGCAGTTCCGCTTCCTGTAGCTGTGACTGCACGTCTATGCCCTTGGGCGGGCCGATCTCGGCCGTTACAATGAATTTTTTGCTCTTGATCTTTTCTTTTAAGGTCATTATTGCCTCTTTCTGACCGCGTCAACGGTGATCTTGCGCGGCTTCACCGACTTCGAATGGTCCTTGGGCGGAAGGATCTTTTTCATGTTATCGAGCCTTCCGGCATCCTTCAAACTGTTATATATAAGCAGCCATCCGCAGTCTATCTCGGGGCTTACCTCGCATTTCCCGTCCTTCGCGCCTCCGCAGGGGCCGTTCTGGAGCCCCTTCGGGCACAACGCGTTCGGGCAGTATCCGCCCGTGATGAATAGAGTGCAGTCGCCGCAGAGCGCGCATACCTCGTTGAACTTTCCCGCCCTTTCGGACTGGCCCAGGAAGAGCGTATCGTTCGCCGGTATGACACTCATGCCCGTGCCGAGGAAGACCGTATGCGCACCGTCGCCGCAGCTCATCAGCAGAAGAACTTCAGACCCCGCGAGCGTATCTTTATTATCGCGCAACCGCTTCTTTACCTCGAGGAGGTTGCAGGGCGTATCCCAGACCTCGGCGGCGGTCACCTTCTTGCCTTTCGACTCGAGGAGTTCCTTCATCTTCTTTACCTCTTCCTCGCCGCCGGTCTTGCATACCGTCGCGCACTGCGTGCAGCCCACGATGAACACCTTTTCAGCTTTTTCGAGGGACTTTAATATATTATCGACAGGTTTCTGTTTTGTGATTATCATTTCTTTACCTGCTCCTTAAAGAGCGCGATGCAGTTGCACATCGACATTATCACGGTCAGCGGTCCGACGCCGCCCGGGACGGGCGTTATGAACCCGGCGCGTCTCCTCGCCGGCTCGAATTCAACGTCTCCGACTATCCTGCCGCCTACCTTCGTTATCCCCACATCCACGACCACCGCGCCGCGCTTTATCCATCCGCCTTTTATGAGATCCGGCTTTCCTACCGCAACTACGAGTATCTCCGCCCTCGAGATATGCTCTTTCAGTTTCCCGCGCGTAGCCGTCCCTATGTGGCAGACCGTCACGGTAGCCAGCTTATCGAGAAGGAAC
>JAKLIT010000002.1 GCA_022709465.1 Candidatus Omnitrophota bacterium
AGGTTGTAATACCTTTCCGCGTTGACCAGTTTGTCGAGTATCATAGGTGCCTCACTTTTTTATCAGCTGAATCTCGTCGATAAGGCCCTGGCCGTCAAAAAAGATATAGATCTTCTCGCCCTCGAAGTAATTCGACGAGCCGGGCTTGTAGACCCACTTGTCCCTCTTCGTCAGCGAATCCTTGAACGCTACCTGCGGCGGCCCGTATTTCTTCATGACCGCGTCCACGGCAAGCCCCTTCTTTATCTCGCCGCCGGCGAGACCGGCCTTGACTTTCTCATATTGCGCGGTCTCTTTCGCAAGCGTCCTCTCCGCGTCGTCCATGCTGCTGCCGACCTGCATCAGCGTGCCTATGCCTTCGGCACGGCAGGCCGGCGCGCAGGATAACACAGCCATCGCGAGAAGCAACAGCAGTATCCTCATTTTCTCCCTACTTTTAAGGTTATGTGGTATTCGTCGGTCCACGGCCACAGCATCGCAAAGTAAGAGAACTCCTTGTCCTTGAGGAAATAAAGGACCTGGTCGTCGCGTATGCCTCCGAAATCCTCTATCGCCTGTTGTATATCAGTGCTGAGTTTTTTCTTCGATGGGCACACCGGCTCGCCGAAGACCTTTCCCAGCTTCTCCTTCAGCAGCGGGATCTTGTCTCTCAGCACGACGGCCTCAAAGTAGTAATAGCTGTCAACCCTTACGGTATCGAAGTCAACCGCCCTAACCTCTTCCATCAGCTCTTTGAATGTCATATCAGGATTCTACCATAAAAACTTTTTTCACTCCAGATAATAGCCCGTGCCGATGACCCACCCGAACGGCTTGAAAAGTAAACTGTAAGCCCTCTTCTTTGCCGGCTCTTTCCCACCCGGCTTGTGGAACCAGTATACGGTGTATCCGCCGCCCGGCTTCTTCCCGTTCGCGATCAATTCGCGGATGTAATAGATGCCGTTTATGTTCGCATCATAGCGGTTCTTGCCCTCGATGCCGGGGTCTGTCGCGTGGACTATGTTCAGGCCGTCCGCCGTGTCGGCCCAGAAATACCCTTTGCCGTCGTCGCCGTAACGCAGCTGCCTGAGAAGGTCTGCGCCGAGCTTCTTTGCCTGCTCAAGGGTATACTCGCCCTTCTTTTGCTTATCATATATCCCCTGCAGCATGCTTGCCGCCGCCTGTGTCGCACTCTTAATGGACGCGTCCTGCTCCTTGCTTCCGGACGGGAGCGCCTCTTTTTTCGTGACCACGAGCCGCCATTGCGCGCCGTAGAGGCCGACCGTCGTCCAGACCGCGTCTTTCTTTATCACTTCCTTCGTCCCGATGTCGTAGAAATCATAAGAGCCCGAACCCGTCTGGTCCGAGGCGATCTTTTTCGCGAAATTTACCACTGTCGGGAACGGCTTATACAGGGGGTCTTCGAGTATGTTCTTGCCTATCTGCTTCGGGTCATCGTCGTAAATGTCCCTGCCGTCCTTCTGCATTACCCATACGTGGACCGGCAACCCTTTCGTTTCGGCCTCGACCACCGAACTAAAGAAATAGTCCGGCTTAAAAAGCAGGCTGATCGAGCCGATCATATCTCCCTTTTCGGAAAACACCGGATGTTCAAGCGCCGTGGCATAGAAGCCCTCGACAGCCATGAAGACGTCCCCGAGTACCGGGCGTTTCGTCCTGCGAAGCAGGCCCACCTGGTCCTGGCCGATTATGTTCGTGCCCTCGTATTTCTTATACTCCTCCGGCTCAACGATGACCATATTGCCTTTCATGTCGACCGTCGAGCAGTCGACGCAATATCGGCTGGATTTCGCGAGCTTGCGTATTATCTTCCTCGCCTCTGCGCCGCTTATGCCGGTCTTCGATAATTCCCTGGCCGCCGCCGCGACTTCGGCGTCCATTTTAGCAAAAGAAGAATTCACCTTGCCCTGCAGGGTCAGCACAACCGACAGCGGGTCGTCCTTTCCGGCTCAATACGCGTCCGCCGAGAGGAAACCGCACAATACCGCCGCCGCCAACAAAATTATCGGGGCTTTCATCCTGTTCATTGCGACCCTCCTTTTATTTTGCTCCGGCCTTTATAAGGATATCCACTATATCCGAAAAGTCCTTCTCTTCCGCGATCGACAGAGCGGTCTTGCCGTCGCGGGACTTCTTGCTCACGTTCGCGCCTTTCGCTATGAGCATCTTGACTATATCGGGGTTGCCGCCTTCCGCGGCGAACATTATCGGCGTCTTGTTCTCGCTGGCATAAACGGACTTGATATTGCTCTGCTGGGTGTTAGGGTTCGCTCCTTTGGACAAAAGCAGCTTTACCGTGTCAACAAGCCCTTTTTGCGCGGCTATCATCAGCGGGGTCGTCCCGCCGGGATCTGCGAAGTTCGGGTTCGCTCCTTCCTTTACCAGCAACTCGGCCACATACTGGTGGTTGTTCTCCAGCGCAAGGATCAGCGGCGTCTTGCCGTCGCAGTTCTTCGCGTTCACAAAAGCCCCGCGCCTTAAGTATACTTCTGTTTTCTTGATGTCGCCGGTCATCGCGGCGTTGCAAAGTTCGCTGTCCTTGTTCTGCATCGACGCGCCTGCGGTAGCGCAGAAAATGGCGCCTACCGCGGCCGCGAGCAGCATTGCGCGGGTTATTCTCATTTTTTAAATACCTTTCTTATGGCCTGCAGCAGGAATTTTGTCAAACTCTTTTCCCTCGGTTTGATGCCAACAACGACATCCTCCATATCCTGTTCCATATCCACCGAGATCGACGATGATTTCCTTATGGCCAGGACCTGCGAGGGATATACGCTCCTGTGCCCGGTCATAAGGAAACTTACCACGCATGCGACCGTGGCATACGGCGCTATCTTCGGCCCGAAAAGCTCTACCGACATTATACTTGCCGATATCGGGGTATTTGCCGCCCCCGCAAGCAGGCTGACAAGGCCTATCGCGGCGAACGTGGACGTATCAAGGCCAAGCATGGTCCCGAACAGGACCCCTGCCGCGGACCCTATAAAGAAGATCGGGGTCACTATGCCCCCGCTCCCGCCGAAACTCAGGGTTATGCTTGTAAATATTATCTTCAATATAAAGGCGTACCAGACGATCTTGGCGCCGGTCAGGGCCCCCTCCACAGTATCGAGCCCGAGGCCAAGGTAGTCCTTCGAGAAGACAAATGTTAGCCCCACCAGCAACGCGCCTCCGATGATGCCTTTCAGCGGCTCCCAGACCCTGATACAGCCCGCTATCTTGTCGGACAGGTTCAGCACTTCTATAAGGAGCGCCGAGCATATCCCGAAGAACATGCCGGCAAGTATAACTTTAAGGAAAAATATCTCGGAAAAAACCGGGACGAAATTTATCGTGTGGTAAAAATACGTTATCCCGAACGCGGAAGACACCTGGAAACTTACCACTCCGGCGATGAAAGACGGCAGGAGCACGTCGTAAAGGAGGCTGCCGACGAACAGCACCTCAACCCCGAAGATCGCCCCGGCTATCGGGGTGCCGAAGACGGACGCAAAACCCGCGCTGATGCCGCATATGACAAGTTTCCTGCGGTCGTTATCCCCGAACTTAACGAGGTCCGCGAAACCCGACGCCAGCCCTCCGCCTATCTGCGCGCAGGGGCCCTCCTTCCCCACGGAACCGCCCGCGGCAAGCGTGATAAGCGTCGCGACCAATTTTACCGGGACCACCATCAGTTTTATCTTGCCGGCGCGCTTATGGATCGCCTCTATGACCTTTTCCGTCCCGTGGCCTTTGGCGTCCGGCGCGAGGTATTTTATCAGGAGCACGCTGACAAAAAGGGCAAGCGGCAGCATCAGGAAATAATACTGGGAATTACCCCCGAGCGCGGCGCACCATTTCAGGGCCTTCAGGAATAACGTGGTGGAGAACCCCACTATTACCCCTATCACGGAGGCGAGGAACACCCACTTGATAACGCTTATAAATAGTACTGTCTCTTCTTCTATCCTTCTTTTCATATTATGTCAGCTTACGTATCTTTCTATATATTTCAACAGGTCTTTCCAGTCCTCTGTCTTTATGAAATAATCCGCGGCGCCGAGCTCGCGCGCCTTGAAGAGCATGTCCGATTCCGTCTTGACCGAGAGCATTACGACGGGTATCCCCCATGTCTGCATGTCGCCTTTCAGCGCCTGCAGCGTCTCGAAACCGTCCATCTTCGGCATCAGTATGTCGAGCAGGATCAGGTCCGGGTTCTCCTTTACGGCTATTTTTATGCCCTCGTAGCCGTTGGACGCCCACAGCACTGTATACCCTGCCGCCGCAAGCCGCTCTTTCGCTATCGCGGCGAGGTCTATCTCGTCGTCTATTATAAGTATCTTCTTGCCGGGTGCCGGCATGCCCGCCCTCCGCTCCTACTGGACGTCGACCGTAACCGCCTTGAGCCCCGCCTTGTCATCGAGGTATTCCACCGCGACGACATCGCCCACCTGGATATCCGACGAGTCGATACCCTTGCCCGCCTTATACACCTGCGTATCCGGCATGACGCGGAATATGAGCTCGTCGCTGTTCGTCTGCGAGGCATCGAACGGTTTTATCGTGAAGACGCCGCCGTCGCCGTCTATCGAGGTCACCGCGCCTTCGGCGCTCTTTTGGTCCGCGTAATATCCGGCATCTTCCCGGATGACGTTATCGAAAGCCGAGCAATACCCGGGCACCAAGAGGCCCGCAAAAATGATTATAACGCTTAATCCCCGTTTTACGGATATTTTTTTCACCTTGCCTCCTAATATGTCCCCGAGTTCTTCATGTGGTCGTCCGACAGCCCGAAGTAATGCGCTATCTCGTGTATGACCGTGCGCCTGACGGCTTCCTTTATCTCGTCGTCGGTGCGGCACGCGTTCTCAATGTTGTTCCTGAATATCGTTATCTTATCGGGCATGACGTTGCCGTAGTAGTGCGTCCTCTGCGACAGCGGCACGCCCTGGTAAAGCCCGAGCAGGCGGCCGGGCTTCCCGTCCTCTATCACGATATCTATGTTCTCGAGCTTCTTTTTGAACTCGTCCGGGAGCCCTTCGACGGCCTCAACGACTAAATTTTCAAAGGCCTTCTCGTCCATCTATTTTCCCGCGCGGCTTGGATGCAGTTTCTTCCACCTGTCCGCATACAGGAAGAAGACGCCCGGCCCGAACGAAAGCAGCATAACCGATATCCCGAGCGCGATGCCTACAAATGTCGAGAACCCCGCGCAGCAGTAATCCCTGCTCCTCGCGAGGATATGCGTCGGCACGGCGACGAGCAATTCGAGGACACTGCCCGCGAAAAGCGCCTTGCACTGCCTTCCGATTAAGGTCTTCGGCTCGAGTTTTTTGCTCCATCCGTAAAATACGCGCGCCCATATGAGCCATACGATGATGAATCCGGCGGCGCCTACGCCTAAGGCATTCCCTTGGAAGAAAGCTTCCTTTAGCTCGGAGTAACTCATAAACGCTATGACGCCGGCTATCAGGTCGGGCCCCTTATTTATCGTCTCGGAGACAGCGGCGATGATGCCAAATATCAGGAATGCGGCCAAAAACGACGAGGCGATGACCGAAAAGAGCACGGGCTTCTTCGTGACGGGCCTCTTGCTCTCCGCCTTCACGGATATTCCGAGCAGGGCCGCCTCGCATAACAGCATTATCGCGAAGAGAGCCCAATACCTCCACGCCTCGAATATCTTCGATATCTCTTTCCAGTCGAACCCGTCGGAACCCGAAGCGAAAGACGCGAGCATGACCGGTTGCGTCAGGATCACCAATATGGCGCCGTAAAGGAAGATAATATAGAACGCGAAGCGTTTCATGGCTTCCCCCTGTTTTTGGCCATCATTATCAGGATATACGCGCACGACAAAAGTGTTATTGCGTTCGCGCAGATTATCGGTAGGTTGCGGATGATTATGCCGTAGATGAGCCACAGCAATATGCCTGTGGAAAATATTATCCACATCGGCAATGAAAGGTCGCGCGTATGCCCGGTCTTGTGGATCTTAATGACCTGAGGAAAGAGCGCGATCGTGGTGCATGTGGCGGCAAGCATGCCGAGAATGGTTATGTGGTCCATATGAAATCGTACCTTTATGGCGTTATACCTATAAAATAATAACTAAAAGGAGGAAAATAATTAACGAATTTGGATAGCTGTTATGAATCTTAAAATATTCTCCGCAAGACATACACACCATCATGCAATTATTTCGTGCACAAATTTCATTTGCATCATCGACGACATTATCGCCTTAATTAATATAAATGCTACCTTCTTTGGTATTTCAACATCTCCCAGATTATATAACACAATGTTTCGGCTCTACGCTTTTTTTAGAACACCTATTGCTTCGTTGGATTTATTGATAAACGACATCAGATCTTTCGCTTGTATGGGATACTGATGGCTCGAATATGGATAGATAACCATTTTATTGCCTCTTGTTGAAATATTATACCTGAAATCGCTTTTTACGAAATACTCCATTACGGCCGGAGAAAATATTCTTAAACCATCTCCGTCTTTTGAGTATAGTGAATATTTTTTTGAAAATTCCACATTATTAACTTTAATTTCCCCTGCTGGACTCTTATATCCTAAAAGTTTCATAAATGGCAGTACGGCATATTTAATAACAGCGTCTGAAATAATCGACGATCTTGCATCAAATAGGTCAAAATCGGGAATAAAGGAATCTACGATCTCTGTCCATATTATCGTATCATAAGATGGAGAGCTGTATAGAGTGACATTAGAGGATGTTTTCATGTCAAATACAATAAGGTTGTTACCTTTATAACTTCCTTCCAATATATTATATATATGTATTTTCGACTTAGATCCAGAGGGACCTCCTTCATCTTCATACAATTTTACACACTTTTTCACAGTTTCAAGAACTTCGCTTTTGCTGAGCTTGTCCCTGCTTATAAAATTAATTTGTTCCGCGATTTTTCTAAACTCATTCTTCCTCAATTTTTCATTTCCCCTAATTATTACATAACCAATGATAATAAGACTTATGCTGGTAAAAATAATAGCCGCGATTATGCTGCCTATAAAAGGATGGCACTTATCAAACGCTTGATTAATGAATTGCCCTAGCATCTATTTTGCCTTCCTCCTCGTAATTTGTCGATTATAAAAAAGCTCTGATTAAATGAATTTATCAGAGCCTTATCCTAATTTTTGCTATTTCTGCTTTTAGCACTCTACTCATTGCCTAGCCGTCCTATTCTGCATTCAAAACGCTGGGCGAATTTCTGGCGCTTCGCGCCTAAAATTCAGCTCGGTAGAGCTCGGAGTACTTCATTACACCTAATAACGGGAAGTTATAGCTTACGTTGGCCGCATCACTACAATAATATATCTCTGTCTTATACAGGGTTATTATAGTAACAATACCCTGTCATATCAAGCGATTTTCTGGTTCCGATTATTGACAATGATTACCATTATTGTAGAATATCTTAAATGTCATCGTTGACGGAACCCTTTATGTAATAGTATAATCGGTTATTATGAGGGCTTGCATATGAACACTATAAGGACGTTATTTGTATCCGTGCTCTTTGCGGTAGTTCTCTCCTTCTTTATGCCGGGCCCCGGCCTGCTTGCAACCGACTATACTATCAACGGATCGCGCACGTTGTCTTTGTCGGTAGCCGATTATGATACCGTCCTGGCCACGGGCTATGCGTATTGGGTCGTCTCAAGCACTTCCAACTGCATAAGCGGCTCCTCCGCGGATCATGTCACCGTGACCGTCAACTCGGGCGGCAGGATGGTTGCTCAAGGATACAGCAGCAGCGGTGCGGCCAATACGGGCGGCAGGGCCATCTATCTGCGCGATTACGCCGATATAACCGTCGAAAACGGGGCCCTTGTCGAGAATTACGGGTATGACGCCGTTGGCAATGCCGGCATTAACGCCGTCGCCATCTATACCGGCAGCTACGCCGATATACATGTCGCGGGCACGGTCTGGACATACAACAGGGACGGCCGTACGGGCGGAGGATACAACAACTACGAGGGAGGGATCGTGACCGGCGCCGATTCGACCATATCCATCGCATCGACCGGACTCGTAAAATCAAGCACCTATTGCGGCAATGCCATAGACCTTCATAGCGACGGCTGTACGATAAACAATTCCGGTACGATACAATCGCCCAATCTCTGGTACGACGGCGTAGCCGCCTTGAGGGTGCAGGCGAGCGATACTATCGTCAACAATGACGGCATCATCCAGTCCAACGCATACAATGCCGTATTGTTCGGCACGAGCGATACTTCTACGGGTAACGCGCTCAATGTCTACGGAAACTCGTCCGTCATCGGGAACCTGAAGAACGAGGGCGCAACGGGAGGGGCAACGGTCAATTTCGGCTACAACGGCACTTCCGCCGACGCCTCCGCCAACACGACCATAACAGGGAACATAGGCAGCAGCGGCAATGCATGGAACGGGCATGTATATGCGGGCACGAACACGGTCACTGGCAGCGCGAATTTCCACGACGTAAATCTCGCCGCAGGGGCTACGCTGAACATAGGCGGGACTCTTAATATATCCAACTCGATCGGCGTCGAAGTGTATTCCCTGAGCAGCTACGGCAGCATTACGTCGACGGGTGTCGCGACCGTCAACGCGGATTCGCTCGACGTCACGCTCACGGGTTACCTCGCCGACAAGGACCAGCTCACTATAATAGACGGCGCGGCGGGTTCGACCTATAACATCACCACGGTCAATTCAAGCAGCCCTTACTATTCCTTCACCTACTCGACTTTAGACGGCAACCTCATCCTTACCGCCAGCCGCTCCTCATCGGGTGGCGGCGGTTCCTCCGGTTTTGCCGGCGAGGCCGGCAACAGCAATGCAAGGGCCGCCGCATTAGTCCTCGACAATATCAGCAATCCTACGGGCGATATGGCGAACATATTGAACACTCTTGAAGGCCTGGGCGGGACGCAGGTTGCCTCTGCGCTCGATACCCTTATTCCCCAGACCGACAACAGCCTGCCGCAGGTCAACCATCTGACCCTCGATGGCTTCATCGGCACTATAATCGGGCATTTGGACGGCTTGCGTCTCGCCAGCTCCCATTCCTCCGAGACCGGAATATCCGCCGGCGACTCGCCGGCCGACAACGCCGTCTGGGCAAAGGGCTTCGGCTCATACCTTCATCAAGGCCCGCGCGGCTCGAGCAACGGCTACAGGGCAGGCATCTACGGCACCGCTATCGGCTGTGATACGCTGATATATAAGGACCTGAGGTTCGGCGGAAGCTTCGGATACGCATACGACGATATCAGGTCGAAGGACAACAGCAACAGCACCGACATCGACAGTTACCAGGGAACTCTATACGCAAGCTTCAGCCGGGCGGCGAATTACCTCAACGGCGCGGCATCCCTCGCCTATAACCGTTACAGCGGCTCGAGGAATATTAACTTCCCCGGGATCAACCGCATCGCGAACAGCGACTACCACGGATGGCAGTACGGCTTCTACCTTGAAGGAGGACATGCTTTCAGGAAAGGCAAATTTGAATTGACCCCCCTCGCCTCGATGAAATACGAGCATCTCGGCACGGAAAGTTACATTGAAGAGAACGCGGGCGCCCTGAACCTCAGGATAGACAGGCAGGGTTATAACATGGTCCAGTCGGGCCTTGGGGGAAAAGCGTCTTACGCTTTAAAATGCGGGCGGAGCTATCTCGTCCCGGAAATACACGCGAAATGGCTTTATGACATTGTCAACGATGACGAGGAATCCGTGTCTTCCTTCACGGGCGGCGGCGCTTCGTTCGCCACGCAGGGTTATAAGCCGGCCAAGGGCAGCGCTGACATAGGGGCTAAACTTACGCTTCTGGCCAACTCCAACCTTGAGATCTCGCTTGATTACGGCTACCAGGTAAAGAAGGATTTCTACAGCCACAGCGGGCTTTTGAACGCGCGTTACGCTTTCTGACCCACGGACATCAGAAATTTTTTATTGTTCCAGTTATCCTTTACATGTCACCGCCGAGGGCGGTATACAGGCCGATCTGGTTGGCAAGCTTGGAGTAGCGCAAACCTGTAAGGATCTTTTGGGCGGTATACAGCGAACGCTGGGCATCCAATACGCTCAAGTAATCGTCGATACCCTGCGTATACCTCTTGTTCGAAAGCTCATATATTATCTGTTCCGAATCCACTATGGACTCCTGCGCAGATACCTGCTCGTCGAGAGTGCTGCGCGCGGCAAGCGCGTCGGAAACTTCCCTGAAAGCCGTCTGGATGCTCTTCTGGTATTGGGCAACCGCTATATCCCTCTCGGACTCGCTGGCCCTGTATGCCGCCTGCACGCGCATGTCAAAGAGCGGCATCGCGGCCTGCGGGGCGAAGCTCCACGCATTCGAGCCGGACTTGAACAGGCCTTTGAACTCGCTGCTTGCCGCTCCCGTAAGCGTCGTGATGGATATCTGGGGGAAGAAAGCGGCCCTGGCCGCTCCTATATAGGCATTCGCGGCCTTAAGGCGGTGTTCCGCTTCCATTATATCGGGGCGGCGCAGCAGCACGGCGGATGAAAGCCCCGGCGAAATGTCCTTAGGTGAAGCTATGCCTTCGAGATCGGACGGCAAAAGGTCGTCAGGGACCTCAGACCCCGCAAGAAGGTCCAGGGCATTCCTGTCCTGCATCACGAACTCGCTGTAATATGCAATATCCCTTACAGCGGTATCGACCTGCGTCTGTGAACGGCGAAGGTCCGTCTCGCTGGCAAGCCCTTTGTCGAACCTCTGGTATATTACGCCGTATACGCTCCTCTGCGTCTCAAGCGTGGCCTGGGCCAGTTTCAGGTTCTCGAGATCGGCCGCAAGAGTATAATAGGCGCGCGCCACTTCTCCTATGACCGCTACCTGCGCCCCGCGGCGAGCCTGCTCCGTCCCGAGATATTCCTCCAACGCCTGCTCTTTAAGACTTCTGATGCGCCCGAAGAGATCGACTTCCCACGACACTATACCGAGATTGACGCTGTATTGGTCATAAGACATCTTCTTTCCGCTTGCGGAAAGGTCGGCGGGTACATGCTGGGTGCTGCCGGACGCCGAACCTGTCAACGCCGGGTATAGCCTCGCCTGTTGGATCCCGTAAAGCGACCGCATTCTCTCGACGTTCAGTATGGCGATCTTAAGGTCCATGTTATTCGAAAGCGCTATTACGATTATCTTCTGAAGTTTTTCATCCGGAAAAACCCTCTCCCACTTGAGCGCATCTGCGGCAAGGACGCCGGCTCCCGACGCCGGGCCTGCGGGCAATGCTACGGGGACCCTCGAGGACGGCCTCGTATATTTCGGGATGAACGAGCACCCGCTTACGATAACCGACAATACCATGACCGGTACAAAATGTCTTATTTTCATATTACGCCTTGTCTGTTTTCTTTTTGCCGATGGTCTTCTCTATCAGTACGTAGAACAGCGGCGCGAAAAGTATTACAAGCAAAGTTCCGGTGACCATACCGCCAAGCACCGAAGTCCCGATAGCGACCATAGCGCCTGCTCCCGCACCTGTGGCCATAGCAAGGGGCAGGACGCCGAAACCGAACGCAAGTGATGTCATCATGATCGGCCTGAAACGCAGCCTTGTGCCTTCAACGGCCGCCTCGATCAAGCCCATACCCTCCTCCACCCCTGCTTTCGCGAACTGCACGATGAGTATGGCGTTCTTGGTGGCAAGACCGAGTGTCGTCAATAACCCTATCTGGAAATATACGTCATTGGAAAGCCCCCGCATCGAAGAGGCGATAACTCCACCTATGACGCCGAGTGGCAATACAAGTAATATCGCTATCGGTATCGGCCAGCTTTCATACAGGGCCGCAAGGCACAGGAATATGACGAATACAGAAAAAGCGTATAACGGGCCGCTCTGCGAAGCCGACTGGCGCTCCTGGTACGACAGGCCAGTCCAGTCGTATCCGAACCCCTGCGGCAGCTTGCCGACGATCTCTTCCATGGCCTTCATGGCCTCACCGGAACTCCTTCCCGGCGCGGGCTCACCCCAGATATTCATCGACGAAAACCCGTTGAAACGTTCCAGGCGCGGCGATCCCGAAGTCCAATGCGTCGACGCGAACGAGGAGAACGGGACCATCTTTCCCGAGCTGTTGCGGACATACATGTTGTTCAGGTCCATGGGCTGGCTCCGGTACGGCGCGTCCGCCTGCACAAATACTTTTTTAACGCGGCCCGACTGGATGAAATTGTTCACATATGAACTTCCGAAGGCCGCCGAGATGGTGCTGTGTATGGAGCTTATCGGCACGCCAAGCGCGCCGGCCTTTTCCCAATCGATGTCTACCCTGAATTCAGGGACGTCTTCCATGCCGTTGGGACGCACGCTCGCAAGGCGCTCGTCCTTCGAGGCCATCACCAAAAGCTGGTTGCGGGCGTCCATGAGGGCGGCGTGGCCGAGCCCTCCGCGGTCAAGGAGCTGAAAATCAACGCCCCTGGCGTTGCCAAGTTCGTTAACCGAAGGCGGCGGGAAAGCATAAATTATCGCTTTCGTGTTACTCGAGAACGCTCTCATGGCCCTGGAGGCAACGGCTTTTACGCGCAGGTCCGCGCGGTTCCTGAATTTCCAATCTTTCAATTTGACAAAAACCATGCAATTGTTCTGCGCCCTGCCGGAAAAGCCGACGCCCGCGATCGTCATGCACGAGTCAACCGCTCCCTTCTCGTTCTTCTTAAAATAAGTCTGGACCTCATCGGCAACTTCCTGGGTCTGCTCAAGCGTAGAACCTGTCGGAAGCATTATCTGCGCCATCAGTATGCCCTGGTCCTCATCAGGAAGATAGCTCGTAGGCATCCTCATGAACAACAGGACCATAAGCGCGACTATAACGGTAAAGACGGCCAGGAAACGCTTCTTCTTAGACAGCGCGGTCTTTACCAGAGCTTCGTAGCCGTCCCTGAAACGGGTAAAGACCTTGTCGAACCAATGCATGAACGGCTTTGCAAACTTATTTGTCTCTTCCGCAGCTTCATGCCCTTTCGCCACAGGCTTGAGCATATAAGCGCAAAGTACCGGCGTAAGGACCAAAGCGACCAGGACCGAAAGCAACATCGCCGCGGCAATGGTAACCGAGAACTGGCGGTATATGACTCCTGTCGAACCGCTAAAGAACGCCATGGGCCCGAAGACAGCGGCAAGGACAAGCCCGATGCCGATAAGCGCCGGCGTTATCTGCTCCATGGACTTGGAGGTGGCCTCCATGGGCGGTATGCCCTCCTCGCCCATTATACGCTCGACGTTCTCGACCACTACGATCGCGTCGTCGACAAGCAAGCCGATGGCGAGCACCATCGCGAACATCGTCAGCATGTTTATGGAATATCCGAATAGACCCAGGACCGCGAACGTCCCGAGCAGTACGACCGGGACGGCAATGGTCGGAATAAGGGTCGCCCTCATATTACCCAGGAACAACCACATTATTAGGAAGACAAGAATGACGGCCTCGAAAAGCGTCTTGGTCACTTCATGTATAGATACTTCGATAAACGGGGTAGTATCGTAAGGATAGACTACTTTCATGCCTTTCGGGAAATAGTCCTGAAGCTCTTTGATCTTCTCTTTTATCGCCTTCGCGGTATCAAGGGCGTTGGCGCCCGGCGCCTGCCTTATGGCCAGCGCGGATGAGGGCTTGCCGTTGTAGAAAGACTTCACGTCATATATCTCGGTGCCGAGCTCGGTCCTGCCGATATCCTTGACGCGGACAATAGAGCCGTCGGGATCTACGCGCAGCGGTATGGCGGCGAACTCCTCAGGGGTCTGAAGCAGGTTCTGGACGATAATGGACACATTCAACCGCTGGCCTTCCACAGCCGGCGCCCCGCCGAACTGCCCGGCGGAGACCTCGACGTTATATGTCTTCAGGGCCGCGATGACGTCTTCTATGGTCATGTTATAATCGGTGAGCTTTTCAGGATTGAGCCAGACGCGCATTGCATTCTGCGAACCGAAAGCCTCCACCTCGCCGACTCCCGGGACGCGCGCGAGCACTTTTTCAAGGTTCGAGGCGGCATAATCCTGCAGGTCGTTGCCGTCCATGCTGCCGTCTTCGGATATCAGCCCGACAAGTATCAGGTAGTTCCTCGTGGATTTGCTCACTTTGACGCCCGAACGCTGGACGACGTCAGGAAGGCTCGGCATAGCGAGCTGCAGTTTATTCTGGACCTTCGACCATGCAAGGTCAGGGTTTGTCCCGGGCTTGAACGTCAGTTCGATACGGGCGGAACCGGAAGAATCGCTTGTGCCGGATATATATAACATATCGTCGAAACCGGTCATCTTCTGCTCGACGATCTGGGTTATGCTGTTCTCGACCGTCTCCGCGGACGCGCCTGGATAATTGGCCGTAATGGCGATCGACGGCGGCGCTATAGGCGGATATTGCGATATCGGAAGGCTGTATATGGAAAGCAGCCCGAGCGCCATCATGACTATCGCGATGACCCAGGCAAATACCGGACGTTTCAGGAAGAATTTAGATAACATTTATCGCCCTCGTTATTGCGCTTTCGCCGTTTCAGGAGCGGCGATCACAACGGGGACGCCGTTACGCACACGCTGTATCCCCTCGATTATAACGCGGTCGCCGGCGGAAAGCCCGGACGAGACAAGCCACTTGTCCCCTATAGCACGATCAACCGTTACCATCCTCATCTCGGCTTTACCCTCGGCATCAACCAGCCATACGTAAGGCTGCCCTTTCTGGTCGCGGATCACCGCGGTTTGCGTTAATAATATCCCCTGATCTATATAACCTTCGGTAAGTATCGCCCTGACGAACATGCCGGGAAGGAGCATACTGTCAGGATTCGGAACGACGATCCTCAGGACAACGGAACCGGTCGTAGGACTGACGGTAACATCGCGGAATTCAAGCATGCCCTCTATAGGGTATACCGAACCGTCCTCTTTTATTATCTTCACTTTGCTCTGCCCGTCGCTGTCGGCCTTGAACGTCCCTTCCTTCATGCGCCCCTGGAGCTTCAGCATCTCCGCGGTCGACTGTGTCACATCCACGTAGATCGGGTCCAGCTGTTGTATGGTAGCAAGCGGCATCTGCTGGTACTCCACCACCATACTGCCCTCGGTCACGTTAGAACGGCCTATACGGCCGGATATCGGCGCCTTGATGGGAGTATATGAAAGCTTTATCTCGGCTATTTCCAGGGCCGCCTTGCTGACCTCGAGCTGCGCCTCGGCCTGCCTAAGGGCAGCGAACGCGTCATCATATTCCTGCTGGCCTATAGCGTGGCTGGTGACAAGTTCTTTATACCTCTCTACGCGTGAACGCACCGCCGGCAAATTCGCTTCCGCCATAGAGACGGCCGCCTTGGCCTGGTCGTAGGCCGCCTTATAATGGACGGGATCTATCTGGTAAAGGAGGTCGCCCTCATGGACGAACGATCCTTCCTCGAAAGCACGTTTTATTATAAGCCCGCTTACCTGCGGACGTATTTCCGACACCCTTGAGGCCGCGGTACGGCCCGGAAGTTCGCTGGTTAACACAACGCGTTCTGTCTTTATGGCAACGACTTTTACTTCAGGCCCTTTCGGTTGCGCCTGCTTATTTGCACGGCGGCCGCATCCGGTCGTAATAAGAGATACCGCAAAAATCAGGACGCAAGCCGTCCTGAAGGTATTACGCGACATGACACTGTTACCCATTTTCCAGTCCTTTCACTCCCGTGCTTTCCCATAATATGCGGAGTTGGCGTTTATAGTGATATTCACGGCGGTTGCTACCATGGAACTTCACCGCCATAAATGTCCCGAACATGATCGTCGTTAAAGAGACCAGTATGTCCGCGATATTCGTCCCTGCGGGGACCTCACCGCTCTTCATCGCCGCAGAAACGTTCCTTTTGAGCCACTGGTCGAAAGGTTCGTCCGGAGTATCCTCGATTCCGCTGCACTCCGGAAAAGCCATCTTCTTCTCTATGGCGGATATCTTCATCCACCTGGGCCTTTCGGTTTGCGCGAGCAAAATCGAAAGTATCTGGCAAGAGAGGTTGCTGTTTTCCCACTCTCTCGAGACCTGGCTTAATAAGGACTCTATCTTCGGAAGGAATTTCCCCGAAGGAGAGCTTTTTTCGGCGGCCCACAAGGTCTTTGCCATCGTTATACGCAGGTAATAAAACAGAACATCTATTTTTTCCGGGAAATAATTGAAGAATGTTCCCTGCGCTACCCCGGTGGCCTCGCAGATCTTCATCACGGATATATTCTCGAAACGGTCTGTTTTTAACCGCTCCATGAACGCGTTCATTATCGCGAGCTTGGTCTTCGCGTGTTTTGTTTCCCGTAATGAATATTCTTTTTCGTTGACCATGGCCGTCCTATTTTTATAGCGGACTACATAATTATAGCATACTTTATATATTTGTCAAGCCCGTCAAAGAAAAAGCTCCGATCGACTGGATCAATCAGAGCTTTAGGCCTCTCTCATCATGGAATAAGAGAGAAATTAATGGCGGGCCCGACGAGATTTGAACTCGCGGTCTTCAGATCGACAATCTGACGTGCTAGACCAGGCTGCACCACGGGCCCGCGGTAGATCTTATATGGTGGGCACTAGAGGACTTGAACCTCTGACCCTCTGCGTGTAAAGCAGATGCTCTAACCAACTGAGCTAAGCGCCCCAAATAGAGTATGTAAAATACCATAAAAAAGAGCGGGTGTCAACGTCGTTTAAATGCCTCCGCCATCCTCACGCGCTTGCCTATGGGCGGGTGGTCGTAGAGGAATATCTCCTCGAGCCGTCCGGGCTCCTTGTCGGAGAGGTTCTGGTCCCCGAGTTTGTTCATCATAGATATGAAAGCGTCGGGATGCTGGGTTATTTCGAGCGCGAAACGGTCGGCCTGCCTCTCGAACGCCCTGCCGAGGCCGTTCTGTATGGGCATCATTAGCAGAGCGAAGAACGTAAATATCAGCGCGAGCAGCGGGAAACCCGCCAGGTCCGACACGCCTCGCAGCCCCGCCATCTCCGAGAACCTCTCGAAGACCAAACTCGCGGCGTAGAAGCCCGCGAACGACGTTATCGCCCCGAAAACGAGTATCTTGGCTATATGCCCGCGCCTGTGGTGGCCGAGCTCGTGCGCGAGGACGACCTCAATCTCCTCGTGCGAATATTCCCTGAGCAATGTGTCCCCGAGCAGTATCCTGCGCGTCTTGCCGAGGCCCGCGAGCGCGGCGTTCGCCTTGACCGTCTTGCTGCTGAGGTCTATCTCGTAGACGCCGTTGACCTTAGCGCCGCATTTCGCGGCGAGGTTCAGCACGCGCGAGCGCAGGTCCTCGTCGGTGAGCTGCTTAATCTTGAAAAACATCGGCAGTATCACTATCGGCGCCACCCTGCTGAGGACTATCGTGAACAATACCCAGAACGCGGCCGTCCAAGCCCACCATGCCTTTCCGGAGCTCCTCAGGAAGAAATACAGCATCTCCGTGAGGACGAAGAACATCCCGCCGCTTAGCGCGAGCTTCTTTAAGTAATCCTTGAGCCATCCGGAAAAGCTCTGGTTGGAGAGCGAGAACTTCCGTTCAATCGAAAAGCCCTGGTACATGTCGAGCGTGAACGTCACCGCGGTAAATACGGCCCCGAACACGGCGTAATAGACCGCCGTCGAAGCCCACGGGTTATCCGAGATATGCTCCGCAAAGTTGCGTATCCATACGGAGGGCCCCTGCGTCGCCATCACATAAAGGAAGAGCAAGGTCAGCACGAGCTCCACGCCGAAGAGGATGCTCTTTATCCGCGAATATCTTTTCGCGGGCTCCTGCGTCAGGTAGCTTATCATTTCGCCTGTTGCAGGTATATCTTACGTATCTCGTTGAAGATATCGACATACTCCCTTGTCTGGTAATCGCGGTAGGTCCATTCCCACGGGAGGAACGACCTGTCGACGTAACGCAGGGTTATCTCGGCGAATACGCCGCTGTTAAGGTATATCCTGTGCGCGTTGTCTTTTGTCGTCGCGAGGATGAGCTTCGCGTCGGTAACGTATCCCGGGTCGATGTTAATCCTGCGCGACGGCTTCCCGCGCTCCCTGCTGAGGCCGAGCTCCATATTGTTGGTCACGTGCTTTATCTTCGGGAGCATCTCCGGGTTCACGAGCTTCCTGAACGATATGAACTGCCTCTTGAGGTTCTGCCCCATCTCCGGCGCGTAATAATCCGTATACGAGAAATCCAATAGCGCGGTCCTGAAATCTATCTTGCCGAACTTCCATTCAAGCTGCTTCTCCACCTTCATGATCAGGTCGGGCTCGTTCGATATCATCCCGACGACAAGCTTCACAAGTTTGTGCGACTTTGCTGCCCCCATTTAACCCTCCTAATAATTAAACGTTTATTTCCCTTTGCACGCCTTGACGCAAATACCGCAGATCGAATGGCCTATACCCGGCCTGTTGGCAAAGGTCTTCAACAGCCCGCGGCATGCCTCTACATCCAGATGCTTCGAATCCTTCTTTATCGCTTTTGCCGGGCATAGCGGTATGCATGCCGCGCACGCGCCGCACCCGGTTTTCACGGGTTTGCCGGCCTTAAGCGGCATGTCTGTCAGGACAGTGGCGTACCTGACGGACGCGCCGAACTCCGGGCTTACAAGCAGGCCCGAACGCCCGATATACCCGTTCCCTGCGAGATACCCTATCTTCTTGTGGGACACCGCGCCGCGCATGAGGTCCCAGTCCTCGATCAAGCTCGCGGGGACGGGAAGCGCGGAATAGCCGCGGTCCTGGATATGGTTGGAGATCTTCAGGGCGAGCTCATCCAGTAGTGAGTTAACCCTCTTATAATGGAAAGCGTAGATCCTTGACGGCTGGTCCGTGATGGTGGATACTATCCTCTTTGAAAGGCGCACGCCTATAGAGATGCCGCGGTCGAGCCCGTCGCACACTGACTTCGGCTCGAAGCAGAACGTATCCTTTATCCCGGATATGTCCGCGACGCCGAATACCGACGCGCCGCCCTCGGCGGCGATGGCTTTAAGTTCCCTGTAATTACTTAAAGAGTTTTTTACCCGCATCCGATAATATCTCAAGGTCCTTGTAATCCGTCATGTCGTAGTGCAACGGCGTTATCGAGATATAGCCGTCGCGGACGGCGACCGCATCCACCATTTCGTCTCCGGCTACCTCCGCCTTATGGCTGCACAACCAGTAATAGACGCGCTTGTTCGGGTCCTCGCGCCTGTCGTAGCTCTCCCTGTAAAACGTCGACATCCCCTGCCGCGTTATCTTGACGCCTTTTATCCTCGACGCCGGAAGCGCCGGGACGTTCACGTTCAGCAATGTATCGGCCGGCATCCTTTTCTCGAGCATCATCTTCGCGAGTTTCCGCGCGAAATCCACGGCGGCCTCATACCTTGCCCACTTGAACGAGTTCAGCGACACCGCGAACGACGGCACGCCGAGTATGGCGCCCTCGGTCGCGCCGGATACGGTCCCGGAATAGAGCACGTTGACGCCAAGGTTCGGCCCGCGGTTCACGCCCGATATTATGAGGTCGGGCTTGTGCTTCTTCATTATAGACATCATCGCTATCTTCACGCAGTCGGCCGGCGTGCCCGATATCGCGTAACCGAAGAACTTCCCCTCGTGGCTCGCCTCGTTCACGCGGAGCGGCACCGACAGCGTTATAGCGTGGCCCTGCGCGGAGCGTTCCGCGTCGGGCGCGACGACCGTCACCTCGCCGAGCGGCTTGATTTTGCGGTAGAGCTCGAGGATGCCAGGCGAATGTATCCCGTCGTCGTTGGTCAGCAATATCCGTTTCACGGCTTCTCCACAAGTTCGTAATCCATGCTTCCGAGCCCTATCTTCGCGCCGTATTCAAGCTGCCTCGCCCATTCTATGCGCGGCCATTCCCTCTTGAACGCGTCCGTATTCGCGGCGGCGTTGACCATGTCGGCCGAGGCCTTATCTATAGCGATAGGGTCGGCCGAGGCGAATATCCCCGCGTCGGGCGCCACTGCCGGCTCGTCTTTCGCAAGGCAGTCGCATTCCTTCGTTATCTTCAAGGCGTAGTTCAGGAACAATATTTTGCCCTTCTTGTCGTTCATGACGCCAAGCGCGAACTCGGCCATCTTCTCCTGGACGTTGCCGCTCGATTCGCCCCACGATATGCTTATCGCGTCACTGCGGCACGCGACGAGGCAGTCGGCGCAGCCGATGCATTTTTTCTCATCGATGAAAGCCCTTTTGCTGTCCATCGTTATCGCGCCCGCGGGGCAGTGCTTTATGCATAGCCCGCAGCCGATGCATTTATCCTTTATTACCGACGGCTTCACGCCTGAATGCTGCATGAGTTTTCCCGCGCGCGTCGCTAAACCCATTCCGAGGTTCTTGACCGCGCTCGCGAAGCCCGTCACCATATGGCCTGTCACATGCGACATCACGACGGCCGCGTCGGCGTCAACGCACGCGCGTGATATCTTGACCGACTTGTAGTGGTTTCCCGCGATCCTGACCTCGGAGTCGTTGCCGGAGCGAAGCCCGTCGGCTATCAGGACGGGCGCGCCGCAAACGTCCGGCGTAAAACCGTGCTCGTAAGCGAGGTTCATATGGTCGACGGCGTTCGTCCTCTGCCCGAGGTAGAGCGTATTTGAATCGGTAAAGAACGGCTTCCCGCCCAGCGCGCCGACTTCGTCCGCGACGAACTTCGCGTGGCGCGCGTCGATATGGCCGGTATTGCCCTTCTCGCCGAACGTCAGCTTCAGCGCGACCAGCGAGCCCTTATTAATTATATCTTTCAGGCCGGCGCTCTTGAGCAGCCAGCTCGTCTTCTCGCCGATCGACTCAAGGCCCTCGTCTTTTTTCGCCCTTACGAAGAATACCTTCGGTCTCATTTAAGCTCTATCTCTTTCGCGGTCATCGTTTCGGTGTCCACAATAGCCACGGTCGCCCTGCCCGTCGTCCAGCCGCCGGTCTCTCCGGGGTTTACGATAAGGCATGTCTTGACCGTCTTGATATCGGGCTTATGCGTATGGCCGTGTATCAGCAGGTGGACCTCCTGCCTGTCTATCATCCCGAGGACATCCTGCACGTCCTCTATCTCGTGCGTGACTATCATCCTTATATTGGAAAGGTCGTACCTGTACGGATGGTCGACGATCATCCCGTTGGATTTCATCGACAGTGCCTTCTTGTCGCCGTCGTTGTTGCCGAACACCCCGAGCCATTTGCATTTCAGCTTTTCCATCGGCGTGACCGCGAAAGGCGCGCAGAAATCTCCCGCGTGCACGACAAGGCTGCATCCCTCGGCGTTGAAGGTGTCTACCGCCTTCTTTACCATCGGGACATTATCATGGGAATCCGACATTACGCCTATCTTCATCTGTTACCCTCCTGTTGTCGCGTATTTAACCCAGCATTATCACCGAAAGCATGCGGCCCGCAGCGTCCTTCTCTTTCCTGTACGAGAAGTATTCCGCGTTCCTGCACGACGTGCATATTCCGCAATCATAGATATTTTTCGATACTACGCCGGCGGAGAGCAGTTGCTCCGCGTTCTCCCCCGCTATGTCGAAAAAATGCTTATGCGCCATTTTAACAACTGAATCCGGAAAATGCACCAGAAATTCGCTTTTTACCTCATAACAGCACTGCCGCAGCGCCGGGCCGAACCCCACCACAAGCTTCGACGGGTCGGACTTATACTCCGAGGCCATCATGCGCACGACTGCGGGCGATATCCTTTCCTTCGTGCTGCGCCATCCCGCGTGCGCTATGCCTACTGCCCCGTGCTCCGGGTCGTGGAAGAATACCGGCAGGCAATCCGCGGTCCTTACCGAGAGCGCGATGCCATTCACGTCCGTCACTGCCGCGTCGGCGCCCGGGATCTCCGAGGAGAGGTCCGTCTTGCCGGTGACCTTAACCACCCTGCCCTCGTGGACCTGCTGCAAACGCGCGAGCCGGCCTTCCCTGATGCCGAACTTCTTCAAGAATTCCCTGTGAGGCATCGTCCTGTCCGAGGTCGCCTGAGTCAGCATCAGAAAGGCACTCCCGCGCCGAAATGGAACCTGCCCTCGCGCTTTTCCTCGTTCTTGTTGAGCGGATACCCGTAATCAAGGCGCGCGACGAACCACTTCGCCCTGAACCTTATCCCCGCGCCGACGGAGTTTTGAAGGTCCTTCGGGATCCTCACGTCGCTCAGGTGCTCCCAGTTGCCGCCGACATCATAAAAGAGCGCGCCGTTAAACCATTTGTATATCGGGAACCTCGTTTCTATGTTCCCGAGAAGCATCACATTTCCCCATAACGGCAGGTTGTTCTCGTCGCGCGGGCCGATCGAGCGTGATTTGTATCCGCGGACGGTATCATCTCCCCCGAGCGTGAACCTTTCGAAGAAAGGCACGTCGGTGGAATCGCCGTACTCGCCCATCCAACCACCCTTCCCCCTGAAGACAAGCGTCAGCTTCGGGTAAGGCGTAGATATATACCACCTGCCCTCTCCGACGGCCCTAATAAAATTATACCCGCCCCCGAACGCTTTCGAGGCCATACCGAGAGACCCGCGGTAATACGAGCCGTCGACGGGATACATGATGTCGTCGAACGTGTTGCGCTCCCATGTCAACGCCAGCGTCGAGACGCCGGTCCTGCCCGTGTGGCGCTTGAAATCCTCCGGCGCCCATTCCGCGACATCGTGGACCTTGACCGTCTCGAAAGAATACTTGAGGAACCCGTGGGTGTTCTCCGTCAGGCGCGTGCCGTATATTAGGTTGCCGCCGAATCCTTCCATCTTATACCGGCCGTCGTCCGAAGCGCGGCCGAATGCTTCGCTGCCGCCGAAATGATCCGTGCCCCAGAGGTTCTTCGCTATGATGCCGGCCTTTCCGCCCCTGTGCCCGCCGCCGGAATATCCCTGCGCGTCGAACTCGACCCTGTTCGGCAGCATGCCGTGGGACCTCAGCACGAACGACTGTATCGGGACGTCCGGGTAATACGCGAGGCCTATATCCTTCGCCTTCTCCCTGTCGATGAACTCGGCGTAAAAGAACTGGTATGTTTTCGTCTTCACGTAGCCCATCTCGAAGAACGAGACGAAATGCCCCGTAGGTATCCATATGAGCTTCGGCTTGCCGAGCGCGTGCCAGAGTTTCAGCGTGTTAGCGCGGGGGATGCTCGTGTCGAAATGCGCGTTCATCATAAGGACGGGCTTCCCCTTGACCCTGTCCGCGAATGTCAGCGGGTCTATGAGCCGGACCTTCGCGTCGAGCTCTTCCGCGGAAGTTATGCCCTCCTCCTCAAGGCGTTCCTTGAAGAGCCGCGTGGCGAAACCGTTCCATATGATCTCGCCCATCCCTCCGCCGCCGAGCAGTATGACCATCGCGCGGACCCTGTCGTCGACTCCGGCGAGCACCGGCACCGCGATGCCGCCCAAACTAATGCCCATGGCTCCTATCTTTTCCCTGTCGGCCCGCGGCCTCGTCTCTATCCAGTCAATACTGCGGCGCGCTTCGATGACTATCTGCCTGAAGAGCTGTATGATCGCTTCCTCACCGTTCTTCTTCAGGTTCTCGGCGAGCCATTTCCTGCCGAAACTGTAATCCTTCTGGTAGGCGGTCTGGACCAGCATCACGCCGACCCCGCTCGACGCGAGCGAGCGGCAGAACTCGCCTTCGATCTGCGGTATGCCACCGGCTATATGGCTCAGGAAAATTATTACCGGGTATTTCTGCGTGCCTTTCGGTTCGTAGAAATCAAGGTATACCTTATTGTCGGGGTAATCGGACTTTACCGAGCACTGGTAACTGAGCGAGAAATGGGTGTATTCGTTAGTGGCCTCGATGACCTCGGCCTCGCAGGGAGGCGCGCCCTTTTCGTAATCGTAGAAGCTCGCCGGGTCCATCACGTAGTCCTGCGCGAACGCGGCGCACGGCAGCGCGAGCAGTATTACCGCTAGAAACTTCTTCATTTGTTCTTTTTCATCCAGTTGCCGTCCTTGCTCTTTACCCATTTCTTCCCGTCGGGCTTTTCCTGCTCCTTCTTCGGGAAACCAAGCGGCTGTTCCCCTGTCGACGGGCCCACAAGCGCGGCGGTCATCTCGTAACCTTCCTTGCCTTTGGGCACCTTGGTCATTATTATCAGTTTCTTGCCGGCATATTCGCGCATCGGCATGATCAGTTTGCCGTTCATCATGAGCTGGTCTACCACTTT
Organism: Candidatus Omnitrophota bacterium; assembly: GCA_022709465.1. The sequence continues at coordinate 24,195 of JAKLIT010000002.1, forward strand.
CTTCGGCGCGTAGTCCATCTGGTTCGTTACCACTATCACGTTGAACGGCGCGTGTTCGAGCCATCCGCCCTCCGGGCTGCCCGCCTTTATGCCGATCCCGTTATATCCGAGCGCTTCCAATCTGCCCCCCGCCTCTGCGGCGAGTTTTTCCGACGGCTCGACGCAATATATCTTCCCCGCGAGTTTCGAGAAGACCGCGGCCTGGTATCCCGCCTCGATGCCTATTATGAGGACTTTATCGCCGGGCCCGAACTCCGCCATCTTCGCGATCAGCGCGGTAAAATATGCCGGCGGCACCGCCTCTCCTTCCCCGACGGGGAGCGATATGTCCTCGTAGGCGTATTCCCTCATTCCTTCAGGGACGAACTTGTGCCTGTCAACGCCCGCGACGGCGTCGAGTATCTTCGGGTCCTTTATGCCGCGGGACATTACCTGGGTATCCATCATCATCCCGCGCTCGCGTTCATAATCAAGGGGTTTTTGCCCGTCCGGCGACTGCGCCCAGGACGGGCAAAATAGGAATGTCGCCGCTATGGCCATGGCAATAAAAAGCTTCATTTTACCTGCATATACCCCGCAAGAGGATCGACCGGTTCGCCGTCAACCCACAACTCAAAATGCAGGTGCGCGACCATGCACGGGTTCCACGCGTTGCCGGTCTTGCCTACTTCGCCTATTATATCACCTTTTTTGACCTTTTCACCGCGCGAGTCGACGAACGTCTTTGAAAGATGCCCGTATACCGTCCTTGTGCCGTCCACGTGCTGGATCGTTACATATTTGCCCATTCCCTTGCTTCTTTTCGAGACGGCAAGGCCCGACTTTCCCGCCTTTACCGGCGTCCCGACGGGCGCGGCAAGGTCGATACCGAGGTGTAAACGGCCGCCATTGCGTTTAGCGCCGAACGTGCCGTCGCCGTAATCGTCGCTGCGCACCTTCGCTTCGGCCGTCGCGACCGGCAGGACGAACTTCGGCTCCATGAGGTGGAAGAGCGTTATCTGGACCGGCTTATACAACACGACCACGGCGGCCATCAGCGCCGCCAGGGCCAGTATTATCTTTAATTTTATTATTATCCCTTTCATCTCTCCCCCGCTCTTTTTAAGACCCAATCCGCGATCTTCCCGATTATCTCTTCCCGCCGCGTCTCCCTGAGCAATTCATGGTACATGCCTTCGTAAAGTACCAGCTCCTTGTCCCTGGCGGGTATCCTGTCGAATATCTCCCTGACGCCGGCCATATCCACGACCTTGTCGTCCGTCCCCTGCATGAAGAGCGCTGGGACATTGAGATTCCCGATATTCTCGGAGACGAAACGCATCGCCTTGGTCATCTCCATGTATAGCCCGAACGATATTACGCGCTGCGACAGTTTGTCTTCCTTCGTATCCGTCACGAGCTCCTTGTCGTGCGTCAGCCACTCGAACGGTATCCTGTTCGGCGTGGTAAGCTGCGGCATCAGCAGCGCTATGAGCCCGACTATGCCCTTTTCTATCCCGCTCGGGGGCGACTTAAGTTTCAGCGCCGGCGCGCTAACGACGATGCCCCTTATTCCGTTCCTGGCATCGGAGTATCTTATCGCGTATTCAAGCGCGAGCAATCCGCCCATGCTGAGCCCGACGATAAAGGCCTTGTCACAGAGCGTCTCGACCTTCGCGATCCCGGCCATCTGCCGGAGGTCGCTCACGTAATCGCCGAAATCCCTTACGTGGGCGCGCGTCCCCTGCGACCTGCCGTGCCCGCGCTGGTCGTACAGGAAAGCCGCTATGCCCGCGGAATAGAGTATCTCCCCGAAATAAGCGTACTTAAGCGAATGCTCGCCAAGCCCGTGCGCGAGCACGACGACGGCTTTCGGGCCATCGGGGATGAATGCCCTGTATACGATATTCTGCGCATCCTTGTTCTTGAAGGACCCTTCGAATTTCAAGCTCTTACCCCCGCGACGAATACATCTCGTCGAAGACCTCTTTATATTTCTCCGCGACGACCCTGCGTTTCACCTTCAGCGTGGGCGTTATCTCGCCCTCTTCTATAGTCAGGCCCCTGTCGAGAAGCCGGAATTTCTTGATCTTCTCGTAATTGGCCAGCTCCCCCTGCTTCTCTTCTATCCTCTTCGACAGGAATTCCTGCACACGCGGGTGACCGATAAGTTCCGGCACCGACGTATACGGTATCCCGAGCCGCAGCGCGAGGCCTTTCATCGCGTTGAAATCAGGCACTATCAGCGCCGTTAGGTACGGCCTGCGGTCGCCGTGGACAACGACCTCCTGGATGTACGAATCGCTCTTAAGGAGGTTCTCGACGTTCTGGGGCGCTATGTTCTTGCCGCCCGCGGTTATTATTATGTCCTTCTTCCTGTCCGTGATATACAGGAAACCTTCCGCGTCGAAATAACCGATATCGCCGGTATGCAGCCAACCCTCGGGGTCTATCGATTCGGCCGTGGCCTTCTCGTTCTTGTAATAGCCCTTCATGACCGACGGGCCTTTAATGAGTATCTCCCCGTCGGAGGCGGTCTTCACCTCTACGTCCTTTATCGGCCTGCCTACCGAGCCGTACCTGAGCGCGCGGAACGTATTGACGGTCACTACCGGGGACGTTTCCGTGAGCCCGTACCCCTCGAATATGAAGATCCCGACCGAATAGAAGAACTCCGCCAGTTCCTTCGACAGCGGCGCGCTCCCGGATATGAAGAACCTTATGCGCCCGCCGACGGCCTCGTTTATCCTGCGAAAAACGAATATCCTCGCGAATTGGTACTTGAGCCAGAGCGCCGGTCCGGTCTCGAGGTTGTTCAGCTTCGCCCTCGAGTATTCTTTGGCGGTATTCAGGGCGCGTTC
>JAKLIT010000020.1 GCA_022709465.1 Candidatus Omnitrophota bacterium
ACTCCTCCGATATTTTCATTGAGCAGAATTGCCCGCACATCGTGCACGCGTCCTTGACAGCCGATCCGCCGCGTTTCCTGTATTCCCTGGCGGCCTTGGGATCTACGGCAAGCTCGAACTGCCTCTTCCAGTCCCTCTTCTTACGCGCTTTTGACATCTCGATATCCCAGTCGATAGCGCCCCTTACTCCCTTAGCTATATCTGCCGCGTGCGCTGCGATACGCGCAGCAATGATGCCGGCTTTAACGTCGGACGTTGACGGCAACCCGAGATGCTCCGAAGGCGTTACATAGCATATGAAATCCGCGCCGGCCGCGCCGGCTATCGCCGCGCCTATTGCGGACGTAATATGGTCGTATCCCGGCGCTATATCCGTCACTAATGGGCCGAGGACATAGAACGGCGCGCCGTCGCATATCTTCTTTTCGAGCAGGATATTAGGCCTCACCTGGTCGAGCGGCACGTGCCCCGGCCCTTCTATCATGACCTGCACGCCGCGCTCATGAGCGCGTTTCGCCAGTTCACCAAGGGCTATCAATTCCTGTATCTGCGCCCTGTCGGTCGCGTCCGCAAGGCATCCGGGCCTCATGCCATCCCCTAAGCTGAGCGTTACATCGTATTCCAGGGCTATATCCAGCACCCTGTCGAAATCCTCGTAGAAAGGGTTCTCCTGCCCGTTGCGCGACATCCATGCCGCGAGTATCGCGCCTCCGCGGCTCACTATTCCCGTTATCCTTCCCTCGTCCTTCAGGCGTTTTACGGTCTCCCTGGTCACGCCGCTGTGCACGGTAAAGAAATCCACTCCTTCCGCAGCCTGTCCCTCGATCACGGAAAATATGTCTTCGCGCGTCATGTCTGATATCGGCTTGCCTGAACGGGATGTCCTTACGACCGCCTCATACACCGGAACGGTCCCTACCGGCAGGGATGAATGTTCCAGTATCTGCCTGCGTATCTTCCTTAAATCGCCGCCCGTAGACAGGTCCATGACAGCGTCAGCGCCGTTCTCCTCGCAAACCTTAAGTTTCTTCAGCTCTGACGAGAGCCCCGAAAGGTCCGTGGATGTGCCGATATTCGCGTTGACCTTAGTCCTGAGCCCCTCGCCTATGCCGCACAACCTCCTTCCCTTCCTCGCCGCGCGGTTGCACGGGATCACTACTTTCCCTTCAGCGATCTTGCGTGCCAGCGATTCCGGGTCCATTCGTTCGGCTTTCGCGACCTGCCGCATCTCCGGCGTTATCTTCCCTGCCCTTGCGCATTCAAGTTGAGTCATATATTTTTAAGTCTTTCCTTAAGTGACCTTGCGGCGTTCCTCACGTCGCTCGCGCCGCATACCGCCCTCACCACGGCGATCCTGCGGGCGCCGGCATCGAGCACCTGCACTATATTGCCGGCATCAATGCCCCCTATAGCAACAAATGGTATCTTTACCGCTTTGCTTACCTCGCGTACCAGCCCTGTCCCGACAGGGATGTAATCCGGCTTGGTCGGAGTGGCAAAGACCGGGCCCACCCCAATGTAATCGGCCCCGGCCTTTTCAGCGGCCAATGCCTGCTCGAGGGAATGAGTCGAGACGCCGATGACCTTATCCCTGCCGATTATCGCCCGCGCTTCTTCCGGCGGCAGGTCGTCCTGCCCCAGATGCACGCCGTCGGCGCCCGTTGCGGCCGCTATATCAGGCCTGTCGTTTATCATAAACAGCGCGCCTGTGCCGGATATCGCTTTCCGTATCGCCCGGCCGAGCGTTACTATTTCCCGAGCCGGCATCTCCTTCTCACGCAGCTGTATGATATCCGCGCCGCCTTCGGCCGCCTCTGATGCCACCTCCGCGAGGTCGCGCCCGTTCGCGGACTTGCTGCCTATGATCACGTAAAGCTTGAAATCCTTCACCGCTAAAACCTCGAAACGAGCTTCTTCTCGGCACTATACGCCCTGAACCTGAGCCTCTTGAACCTGTCGGATATCTTTTTGTCTATGAGTTTCGAGAACTCCTCGAGGACACGCAGGGATTCCTTCACGCGCTCCATGTTAGCCGCGGATACGTCCTTCCAGCCTCCGTGCTTTTTTTCTATCTTCTGTTTTCCTTTTCCGACATCTCCCCCTGAATCGCGGGCGCAGACGATCCCGCGCAGCGTTGCGGGATATAATTTGATGCAGTCCGATATGCCGTGCCGGATGGACTTGAACTCTTTCGTGAGGCCCTTGTCATCGAGAACGAACCTCGCTATCTCTTCGCATACCCTCAGGCCTTCCCTCGACCTGTTGAGGTTCGCATCGATGATCCTGTAAAGCTTTTCTTTCATCTGGAGGTTCTTTTTATCCTGCGGATAATATCCGAGGTGGACCTGCCCTTTACGAGCGGGACGGTGACCGTCCTTCCGCCGTAAGAGCTGACGAGATCCGCGCCTACTATGCTTCCGGTCTTCCAGTCGGCGCCTTTTACGAGGATATCCGGCTTAACGGCCTTGATCACCTTTATGGGGGTCTCTTCGCTAAAGACGGTCACATAATCGACACAACCGAGGGAGGAGACGACGTCTGCCCTGTCCTTCTGGCTGACTACCGGCCTCGACGGGCCTTTTATCCTCCTGACGGAAGAGTCGCTGTTGAGCCCGAGCACCAGTATGTCGCCGAGGGCTTTCGCCTTCCGCAGATATCTCACGTGCCCGGCGTGCAATATATCAAAACATCCGTTCGTGAACACGATGCGTTCCTTCCGTGACCTCAGCCGCGCGCAGATGGCCTTCAAGGCGGAAAGCGGGACTATCTTCTTATCATATTTATCGGTCATAAGGCAGCCTGATAAAGCCTAAAATAACGCTTCCTCTACCAGCTGGCAGAGGATGTGCGCGATGGTGACGTGCGACTCCTGGATCCTTGGGGTGGATCTTGAAGGGACAACTATCGATATCTTTGCCGTCTTCGCAAGCCCGCCCCCGTCGCCTCCGGTAAGGGCTATCGTATCGAGCCCCTTATCGTTCGCGAGCGCGACCGCCCTGATGACGTTCGGCGCTTTTCCGCTCGTCGATATGCCTATCGCCACGTCGTTCTTAGCGGCGATGGCATCGAGCTGGCGGGAGAAGACCTCCTCGTACGAATAGTCGTTAGCTATGGCGGTCAACACCGATGTGTTGACGGTCAAAGCTATGGCAGGGAGCCCCTTGCGTTCCTTCATGAACCTTCCGACGATCTCGGCCGCGATATGCTGGCTGTCGGCCGCGCTCCCGCCGTTGCCGAAGACGATGACCTTGCCTCCGGACCTAAGCGCCTTTATCATCGACTCCGCGGCTTTCTGTATGTTATCAAGCTGCGGCCCGGCGCCCAGTGCTGACTTTACGGATACGCTCTCCTGTATGATCCCTTCGATCTTTTTCTTCATAACATTACCTTTTAGCCGAAGAATACTTTCGCGATATCATAGAAATCCATATCGACGGTCTTCAGTGTGCCGACCGCCTTCTCTATCGGGACCGCCTCTATCTTGACGCCCTTTAAGCTTACCATGTATCCGAACTTGCCCTGTTTTACTAACTCTACGGCCTTCACGCCGAACCTCGTGCCGAGGACCCTGTCGAACGCTGTCGGCGAACCGCCGCGCTGTATATGGCCGAGAACGGTGACCCTCGTCTCAAAACCGGTCTTCTTCTCGATCAGTTCCCCGAGCACCTGGCCGATGCCTCCGAGCCTGACATGGCCGAAATCGTCGAGCTTCTCTTCCTGAAGGATCTCGGAGTTCTCGTCAAATTTCGCGCCTTCGGCTACCACGACTATCGAGAAGTTCTTGCCCTGCGCGTGGCGCTTCTTGATTATCGAGCAGACCTCTTCTATGTTTATCGGGACCTCCGGTATCAATATGACGTCCGCGCCGCCGGCTATGCCGCCGTGCACGGCAATCCATCCCGCGTGCCTGCCCATTACCTCGACGACCATTATCCTGTTATGGCTCTCCGCTGTCGTGTGGAGCCTGTCGATGCATTCGGTAACTATGTTGACGGCCGTATCGAAACCGAAAGTATAATCCGTCTCGCTAAGGTCGTTGTCTATCGTCTTCGGGACGCCTACTACCTTAAGGCCTTCTTTCACGAGCTTGTTCGCGACTCCGAGCGTATCTTCGCCGCCGACCGCTATAAGCGCGTCGAGCTCGAACTTCTTGAAATTATCCTTAACCTTCTGCACCGCGCCTTCTTTTTTATATGGGTTGGTCCTTGAAGTGCCCAGTATGGTGCCGCCTTTAGGAAGAATGCCGGATACCGAACGCAGGTCGAGCGGGGCTATGTCGCCGTCGATGATGCCTTTCCATCCGTTCTTTATGCCGAGGACCTCGTAACCTTCGAGATATGCTTTCCTTACAACTCCCCTTATTACCGGGTTAAGTCCAGGGCAATCTCCCCCGCCCGTCAGTATTCCTAACCGCTTCATGTTTCCCCCTTTTTAGTATTTGTTTATTCGCCCCTAAAATCCACCCCGCCGAACGGCAGGCTCACGTCTTCCTTGTCCTTGCCCTTCTTTACTACGGGCTTAGGCTCGGTGCGCGTCGCGATCTTCGTGACATGTATCTTCACGATGATCGGTTCGTCTATGCCGAGCATCTCCTGTATCTTCGCCTTTACTATGCCCTGTATCTTCTCGGTAGATTCCGGTATGTTAGCGTCCGCCCAGAATACCACCCTTGTAGATATGTCTATGCCCTTCTTGGTCGCGATGCAGTCCGATTTCAGTTCCTTCACCTCCGGCAGCGAGGAACCTATCTTCCTGATGAACTCCTCTATCGCGGACAGCGATATGGACACCTGGCCGTCGGGATTATTGAAGGCGATGTTCTTCTGGCGCTGTATCCTGGCCACCGTGAACTGGTATACGGCCCACGAGACGATCACGAGCAGGAAACCGACCACGCCGACGCCTACCCTGAGCGTCATCGACTGGTTTATCGAATCGAGCGCGTTAAGGACAGGCTCGCTCTCAACGGACCTTACCGAGACCGCAATGAGGAACAATCCGATCGCAATGAATACGATCAGGAAGAAGAACATCGTTAGCCTATTCAATACGTTCATTGCGATCCCTCCTTTTCAGCCATCTTCTTTTCTATGAATTCCGTTGTGACCTCACCGCGCAGGAACGCCGGGTCCGAGGTCAGTCGCTTGTGGAAATCGATCGTGTTCTTTATCGGTTCTATCGTGAATTCGGAAAGCGCGCGCTGCATTATTTGTATCGCTTCGGCGCGGTTCTTGCCGTAGGCTATCAGCTTGGCTATCATGGAATCGTAGAACGGCGGTATCGTATACCCCTGGTATACGTGCGAGTCGACCCTGACCCCGGGGCCGCCGGGCGCGTGGAAGAATGAGACCTTCCCCGGGCACGGCATGAAATTATTATCCGCGTCCTCGGCGTTTATACGGCATTCTATCGCATGGCCGCTGAACTTCACGCGGTCCTGGTCGAACGAAAGCCTTTCGCCGGCGGCTATGCGTATCTGTTCCTTCACGAGGTCGATGCCGGTCACCATCTCGGTCACCGGGTGCTCAACCTGTATCCTCGTGTTCATCTCCATGAAATAATAATTCCCGTGCTCGTCCAGCAGGAACTCTATCGTGCCGACGTTCGTGTAGTTGGCGGCTTTCGCGCCCTTGACGGCGGCATCGCCCATTTTTTTCCTCAGCTTCGCGTCGACAGCCGGAGACGGGGACTCTTCCAGCAGTTTCTGGTGGCGCCTCTGTATCGTGCAATCCCTTTCGCCGAGATGGACTACGTGGCCGTACTTATCGGCCACGATCTGGAATTCCACATGCCTCGGGTTCGGGACGTATTTCTCGATATATACCGACGGGTTGCCGAACGCCGCCTCGGCTTCCGCCTGGCAGGTCAAAAGCACGCTGACGAGCCTGACGTCGTTATGCGCTATCCTCATCCCGCGCCCGCCGCCGCCCGCCGCCGCCTTTACTATCACAGGGTACTGCAGCTTATGCGCGACCCGCAGCGCCTCTTCCTTCTCCTTGACTATCGTAGAGCTGCCCGGTATCGTCGGCAGCCCGGCCTTCCTCATCGTCTCCTTCGCTGCCATCTTGTCCCCGAGCAGGCGCATCGCCTCCGGGGTCGGGCCTATGAATTTTATCTGGCAGGATTCGCATACTTCCGCGAAGTGCGCGTTCTCGGCAAGGAAGCCGTATCCGGGATGGATCGCCTCTACGTCCGATATCTCCGCGGCACTAATTATGCTAGGTATGTTCAGGTAGCTTCCTGACGGCGCGGGGGAACCTATGCATACGGATTCATCGGCGAATTTCACGTGCAGGGATTCCTTGTCGGCTTCCGAATATACGGCGACCGACTTTATGCCGAGGTCCCTGCATGCCCTTATTATCCTAAGCGCTACTTCGCCGCGGTTAGCGATAAGTATCTTTGAGAACATCTTTTAAGCGGGCTCTATTAAGAAAAGTACGTGTCCGAATTCCACCGGCTGGGCGTTCTCGACCGTTATGTCCACGACCTTGCCCTTTACTTCCGACTTGATCTCATTCATCAGCTTCATCGCCTCGATAATGCAGACGACCTGCCCGGGTTCGATCATCGCGCCCTTCTCCACGAACGCAGGCGCGTCGGGAGCGGGAGCCCTGTAGAAAGTGCCTACCATCGGGGCCTTTATCTCCAGGTATTTTGACTTTTCTTTTGCTTCTGCTGCGGCAGAGACCGCAGGATTGACATTCTGGGGAGCATGGACGATATAGCTTTCCTGCGTTATCTCGGGTACGCCGGAGCCTGCGGCTTTCTTGAGCCTTACCCTGAGGCCCTCGCGCTCGATCTCTATCTCGACCAGCCCGTTCTCGTTCATCAGGGCGATCATCTCTTTAAGTTCTTTAACGTTCATGTATCCCCCTTTTAGTCGTCTATCAGACTCTTTCGACGTATTCGCCGGAACGCGTATCTATCTTAAGGACGTTGCCTATCTCGACGAAAAGCGGAACTTGTATAGTGTAGCCGGTCTCGAGCTTTACGGCTTTCGTGCCGCTCTTCGCGGTATCGCCCTTGAGGCCGGGATCGGCCTCGACTACGGCCAATTCCACGAACATAGGAGGCTCTATGGACATGAGTTTGCCTTCGTAGAAGGAGGCGTTGACTACCATGTTCTCCTTCAGGAAATGCGGGACATCGCCCATCTGCTCCGACGTCAGCTGGAACTGCTCGTATGTCTTCTCTTCCATGAAATGGTATTCGTCGCCTGAAACGTAAAGGAACTGGAGCTTCTTGTATTCGATAAAAGCGTCCTCGAGCTTCTCTCCCGAGCGGAATGTCTTCGGCAGGACGTTGCCGGTGGTCAGGCTGCGCAGTTTCGTCTTTACGAAGGCTCCTCCCTTGCCGGGTTTTACGTGCTGGAACTCTATGACTTGAAAGAGTTGCCCGTCCATTTTGATCGTCAGTCCGTTCTTCAAATCACTTGTCGATATCATCTGTCAATACCTCGCATCCTTTCGTGGTTACAAGCACCATATCCTCTATCCTTACTCCGCCCCATCCCGGTATATAGATCGCCGGTTCGACAGTAAACACCATACCGGGCTTTAAGATAACGTGGTTACTGCTGGAGACGGAAGGACTTTCGTGGACCTCAAGCCCTATGCCGTGGCCGAGGGAATGGCCGAACCTTTTGCCGTATCCCTTGCCGTTAATAAAGCCGCGCGCGATCTTATCAATATTCGATATCTTCGCGCCGGGCTTGATCGCCTTTATCGAACGCCTCTGCGCTTCCTTGACTATGCTGTAGATCTTCTTGTGTTCGGAATCAATTTTACCCAAAAAGAACACCCGTGTCAAGTCGGATTTGTAACCCTCGTAGCTGACTCCTAAGTCCAATAGGACCATATCGTTAGGACGGATTATCCTGTCGCTCGGACGGGCATGCGGGAACGCGCTGTTGGTGCCGGATGCCACTATCAGCTCGAACGACGCCCATTCGCCGCTTGCCGCCCTGATGAAATACTCGGTCCTGGCAGCCAGGTCGTTCTCGCTGAGGCCCGGCTTGAGTATCGAATTGAAATAAGCGACCGCGTTCTCGAGGATGTTCACGGAATTCCTTATATGCTCCATCTCCCACCGGTCCTTCACCTGCCTGAGGACCTCGATCATGCCGTGGACCGACACTACCTCGCATCCGGGAGCGCCCGAACATATCCTTTCATACGCGGCATAGCTCAGATGCGACGATTCGAAACCGAGCCTCTTGATCTTGCGTTTGCGCGCGAGCCGGAATATTATGTCGCTTACCGGGGAATTGGCTATGATTATCTCGAAACCTCTCACGTCACGCTTCGCCTGCAGCGCAAACCTTTCGTCCGTTACCAGGTATCTTTTGGACCTTGTGACAAAAAGGCACGCGTCCTCGCCCGTGTAACCGCTCAGGTACCTGACGTTCTGCGGCCTCGTCACGAGTATCGAATCTATGCCGTGTTTGCGCAAAAGGCCCGCGGCCCTATCTATGCGTTTTGAGTAGGGGTCCATTTTGTCCCGTTCTATTTTGACTTATTTGCTATACCGATAGCGGCCATCAGCCCGAGCCTGTAACTGTCGAGGCCGAAGCCGCTGACCTGCCCTGCGGCAACCGGGGCGATGAGCGAAGTGCGCCGGAATTCCTCCCGGGCGTGGATATTTGACAGGTGGACTTCAACGGTCGGTATCGAGACCGCGGCGATCGCGTCCCTTATCGCTACCGAGGTATGGGTGTATGCGGCGGGATTTATGAGTATGCAGGCGAACCTGCCTTTCGCGCCGCCTATCTTCTCGACTATCTCGCCTTCATGGCTCGACTGGAAGATCTCGAGGGAGACTTTCTGGGCCTTGGCTATCTTCGACAGCTCGGAGTCGATCTGCTTGAGCGTCACCTTGCCGTATATCCCTACCTCGCGGCTGCCGAGCAGGTTCAGGTTCGGCCCGTGTATGACAAGTATCTTTTTCATGGTAGTATTTTATCCCACTTTCGGTATTTTGTAAAGCCTGCTTGAGAAGAGGTACAGCACGCCGCCGATCAGGCCTGCCAATATCACCAGCGCGAGGAACAGTATAGACACGGCCACGGAACCCTCCCTGCTCATGAACTCGCTCAGGAATATCACGAACGCCCCTTCCCTTACACCGAGGCCGTTAATGGACGGCATCATCGAGGCAACGGAAACGAGCGGCATGATCAAGAACAGGTTCAGCAGCGAGACCTCCTGTGAAAGGCACCTTATAAGGAAATAGAGCGATACGACCGCGATCATTTGCGCTATAAGGGAAAGGCCCACCACCTTCACCACTATCATCGGGCTCTCCTTATACGCGCTGAACGCGCAGTACAATTTGTGAAGTTTCGAGCCTTTCTGGAAAGCCGGCAGGGACAACAGGCCCGAGAAGAGCATCTTCGCGAGGCCTTTGCTGAGAAAGACCGCGAAGATGACGGTCACAGAGCCCGCGAATATCGAGCAGCCCCATACGAGCTTGGGATCCTCTATCCTCCCGTACATGAATATGAGCCCGAGAAGCGCGAGCAACCCTATCGAAAGGAAACCGAAAAACCTGTCGAAGAAAACCGCCGAGAAGGATTCGAGCTTCCTCTCGCTCTTCTTCGTTGCGTAATACGCCTTCACGATATCGCCGCCTATCGAGGTCGGCAGGAAATTATTGAAGAAATTGCCGATAAACGTAAGGTATACCGATTCCATGACGGTAAGCTTCAACCCCTGCACGCCGAGCATCACCTTGAGCCTGTAGGAGACGATTATCACGGCAAAGAGGTTGAAGAACGCCGCCAGCAGGAATTCGGGATACCTTATGCCCTTAAGCGTACCTAATATATCCGGGATATCCTTCCTGAAAACCCATAACAGCAGGCCGATAAATACCAGGCTTACCGCCGCGCGCAGGAATACGGACAATTTACTGTTCATTGCGGCGGAGTTCCAGGGAATCAAGGTCGGCGTCCAGCTTCGCGAGCTTGCGGGCGGCTTCCGAGGTGTATTTTTTATGCGCGTCGTTGAGGTGGCTTCCGACGATGTCGAATATCCCCTTGAAATCCTCGAAATCCTTCCTGAGCGCACCAATCCTCTCGAGAATCTGCTTTGCGTTATCCTCTATCCTGAACGCCTTGAGGCCGTGCACTATCGTCGCCACGTACGGATAGAGCGTCGCGGGAGAGACGATATAGACCCTGTTCTTCGCGGCATAGGCAAGCAGCGAAGAATCCTCGCCGTACTGCGACGAATCCCTCACTATCGCCTCATAATATACGCTTTCCGACGGCACGTACATCAGCGCGAACTCGAAGGTCTTCTCGCTCGGCGATATGTATTTCTTCGCGATGCTGTCTATCTGCTTCTTGACCGCCTGGACGAACTCCCTGAAACAGCGGCGCTTCTCCTCATCCGCCTCGCACTCGAGCATCCTCCTGAAGCTGTCCAGCGGGAACTTCGAATCTATGGGCAGGATGAACTCCCTGAATTTTATGACAGCGTCGACCTGCTCGCCGGAACGGAAGGAATATTTCATCTGGTAGTTGCCGGTCGGGAGCATATCCGAAAGTATCTTCTCGAGCAGCAGTTCGCCGGTCATGCCGCGTATCTGCGGCGGCTTCAGCAGGTTGCCTATCTCGTTGATCGCCCTGCCGAATTCCTCTAACCTCTCGCCCCTCGTCTTTAGCTCGCCGAGGCTCCTGTTCATGTCGCCTATGGCGCCCGTGGTCGACTGTATCGCGCCGTTGACACCGCCGGCGATATCCTTCGGCAAGCTCCTGACCTTCACGAACAGGTATATAGACACCGCGAGCGACACCAGGACCAGCGCCGATATGGCAGCCAGCAATGCCGTCATTTTGACTTCTCTGCGTATTTCAGCCTGAGCCCGTAGAGAACATCGTCTATGAGCTTCTGCTCTTCCGCCGACAAGTTGCCTTTCGACTTCTCCTTTATCATCGCGATCGTCTCGATCATATACCTCGCGCGCTCGAGCTCCACCTTCGTCTCGTTATTCACAGGGTTCGCCATCTCGCCGAGGAATATCATCGCCTGCATCCCGAGGCTCGTTATGAATATGCTGAAGCTCGGTTCATACTTAGATTCCTCATTACCCATCTTATCGTGTAATTCCATAACGGTCTATATTACTCCTGTTTTTTTGTCCGCGCAACAACTAATAGACGATGATCCCCGCGTAGCCGACGACCGAGCCGTAATCGCCCGACGCGTCCCCGCTCGTCGCGTACTTTACGAGCTTCGCGCCCTTCGCTCCGAGCTCCTTCGCCGCGGCAAGCATGACGCATACGGGGACATATCCGCACATCGATATCCCGTGCTTCCCGACGGCGTCGGCAAGCCCTTTCTCGTCCAAGCCAAGGATCGCTTTTATCGCGATGCTATCTTTGGCCTTTGCCGACTCTCGTGACTCGTAATGGGTCATGTCGGAACTCGCGATTATCGTCACGCCGCCGGAATTCGCGGATCTTATCGCGGCGGCCATCTCTTTTCCGATGATGCGGTATGCCTGTATATCCGCCTCGGCAAGCACAATAGGCACTATCCTGACCCCCGGCTTTAGCGCCTGGAGGAACGGTATCTGCACTTCAACGGAATGCTCAGAGCGGTGGGCGCCGCTGTCTTCCTCGAGATAGGACGAGCCCGAAAGAATGGCTTTCGCCAGGCGGGTATCTATCTCCGCGTCGCCTGAAGGCAGCCGCCATACGCCTTCCGTCATTATGGAGAACGGCTTACCGAGACCTGTGTGGTTGGGCCCGATTATCACGCATGTCTGCCCCAGGGACGCGCTTGAAAGGACCGCTCCCGCGACCGGCCCCGAATAGATGTATCCCGCGTGCGGGGAGACGATGCCTATGGCTTCCGGCTTTGAGGCAGGCCCTTTGGATATATACTTCTCCACTTCCTTCCGCAGGGACTGTCCGGTCCCGGGATAGAATTGGCCTGATACGGCCGGTTCGCGTATCATGGGGTGATTACGACCTCGTTCATCTTCGAGTCGGGGAAGTACCTTTTTACCGCAGCCATTACATCCCCTGCGGTCACGGCATTCACCATATCCGGATACTTGAGGAATTCGCCGCTGCCGAGGCCGTACAATTCATCGAGGCAGGCCCTGAAAGCGATGTCGGAATTCACTTCAAGCCCTATATAATACGACCCGACCAGGTCGCTCTTAGCGAGATCCATCTCTTCCTGGGTAGGCCCTTCGGCCCTCAGCGATCTCAGGGTGCCGAGTATGATGCCCTTCGCCTGCTCTATGTCCTTCGATCCCGCGGAGACGTAGAACGCGTTATAGCCGGGGTCTATACCGAGCACCGAGAAAGAGCCCTGCGCGTACGATAACCCGAGCTTCCCGCGGATGTCCCTGTACAGCCTTCCGCCTTCGCGGCTCAGTATTGAGTTTATTACATCGAGGACATACTTGTCCTTATCCTTCACATCTATCCCGGGATAGCCTAGCATCAGTACCGACTGTTCCTTCGGCATGGCCTTTAATGTTCTCCTCGGCGCCAGCTGCTCCTGTTCCCGCGGCACTGTTATTCCCCTGAAACTCTCTTTCTGAAAACTGCCGAATGCCGAGACTATCCTCCTCTGCATGCCGGCATCTATATCCCCGAACGCCGCGATGACCATGTTCTCGGGCACCGCGTAATACTTGTAATAATCCAGGAGGTCCTTCCTTCCGATCCGGGAGACCGATTCCGCGTTACCGAGGTCGGGCATCCCGTAAGGATGTGACTGGAAGACCGCCCTGATAAGCTCTTTAGACGCGACGGCGAAGATATCGTCGTCTTGCGCTTTTATCGCCGCGAGCTGGAGCTGTTTCGTGATAGCCAGTTCCTTCTCAGGGAACCTCGGGTTGGCGAGGATATCGCGGATCAGCGACAACGTGCTCCTGAAATCTCCCTTGAGGCATTTCGCCGATACGCCGAACGCGTTCTTACCGCTGAAGCCCGATATCTCTATGCCGCGCGATTCCGTCTCTTCGGCTATCGCCGCCGCCGAACGCATCCTCGTCCCTTTCATCAACATGGCCGACAGCATCTTCGTTATGCCGTTATTATCCTCGTCCTCCGCCCTGACCCCTCCCTTAAAAGCGGCGCACACCGATACCACCGGCAGGGAATCGTCCCTGCTTATCAGCAGCGTCGCGCCGTTCTTAAGTTTCCTGCTTATTATATCTATGCGTTTCGCAGTGTCCGCGGGCGGCGCCGCCTTCGGCGGCTCCTTCAACGCGGGCATCAGTTTGACGACGGTCATGTTGTCAAGGTTCAGGTAATGCGACGCGGCCCTTCTTATGTCGGCCGCCCGGACGCGGCCCAGCCCGTCGATATACCTGCGTGAATAATCATAATCTCCCGTAGAGACGAAACCCGAGGCAAAATCGTCCGCCTGGGCCTCGATCGACTCTTTTCCGAATATATAACCGCTTATGACCGCCCTCTTGACCTTAGCGAGCTCGCGTGAAGCGAGCGACCTTCTCTTTATCGCGGATATCTCCGAGAGTACCGCATCAACAGCGCGGCCTGCGTCGGCTTCGTCGAGCACCATAGACACGATGAAGAGCCCCGGGTCTGATGGCGTGTAATTATACGCGGTGACCGAGAACGCCAGCCTCTTGTCCTTTATTATGCTCTTGTAAAGGCGGGAGCTCTCCCCCTGCCCGAGCGCGGCGGCGAGCAGGTCGAGCGGGTATAGGTCATTGTCTGCAAGGCTCGTGGTATGGAAGGCGATGAGCACCCGTGAAAGCTTCAGGCCTTCCTTGCGTGCCTGCGCCGTCCTCTCGGACATCTGCAGGGGTTCGGCGGCCTTTATAACGGCCGGGTCCGGCTTTCGCGGCAGCTTGCCGAGCGTCTCGGCGCAATATTTCAGCGCGGCTTCCGCGTCGACATCGCCCACTATAGACATCACGCAGTTATTCGGCACATAAAGCGCCGAATGGTATTCCGCCAGGTCTGCTTTCTTTAGCTGCCTGAACAGGCCCTCATAACCGATCACGGGATATTTGTACGGATGGAGCGAATAAGCTGTCTCCCACAGCAACATCGAGGATTCGCGAGACGGGTCGTCCCGGCCCATCCTTATCTCGTTCAGGATCACCTCTTTTTCCTTCTGGAACTCGGATTCGTTGAACGAGGGGCTGAAGACAAAATCGGACAACAACGAGAGTGCCTTCTCAAGGTGCTTCGCTTCGACGGTAAGATATACCTCTGTCGTATCGTGAGAGGTCGAGGCGTTTATGTAACCGCCGTAGGATTTTATCCTCTTCTCGATCTCGCCGACCGGAAGGTTCGCGGTACCCTTGAAGAGCATATGCTCGACGAAATGAGATATGCCGGTGCCCGCGTACTTCCCTTCTGTCGCCGAACCGGCCCTTACCACAAGCCTGACCGCCGCCATCGGCACTTTTCCGGAACTCTTGACGATGGCTGTAAGGCCGTTATCGAGCGTTTGCTTCGAGACCGTGTCTTCGTAGACCAATACGGGAGGCGCGGCCGGGTGGAAAAAGAAAACTGCTGTGGCTATAAGACACAGCAGTATTAGATAATATACGATCCTCATTGGCAAACGCTCATAAAAGAATCAGAAGCTATATCTTTTCCTTTTGTTCTTGAGCGCCTCCATCTGTTTTCTCTTTTTCTTGACGCTCGGCTTCTCGTAGTGCTTGCGCGCCCTTATAGCTTTTAATATACCTTCTCTTTCGATCTTCTTTTTAAGCCGCCTTAGGGCCTTTTCCAGAGGCTCGTTTTGGCCGACTTCTACCATTGGCATTAGATATCATCCCTTTCTTTATGGTTTTCGTCAACGTCAATATAACAGAGAGCCGGCCGCCTGTCAAGATAAATTGCCTTATTTCCTGGCAAATGATATCTCGCAGGTGAAAGCGATCTCAGGAAGTTCCACTCCTGCCGGGAATTCCGCGAACGGCGCGGCGTCCCTGACCGCAGCGAAGGCCGCCGACCTCAGGAAGGCGTTACTTGACGATCTATCGTCGAGAATCCTGATATCCTTCAGGCCGCCGTCAGAAGTCACGATAAAACGCACGTATACTTCCCCTTCCACCCCGGATTTCATCGTGTCGAGCCTGCCGATGATCTTGTTCCGTACCGTCTGTGAATACGAGGTCGGCATGAGCCGGAGGCCCTGCATATCCATCGATGCCGTCGCCTGTATC
>JAKLIT010000200.1 GCA_022709465.1 Candidatus Omnitrophota bacterium
GAGATGGAAGGTTGAACCAAAAGGCCGTCTTGGACATATTCAGGAAGTGCAATGCGTTCCACAAAGGCCATTTTAAGCTCTCGAGCGGCCTCCACAGCGAATATTACATGCAATGCGCGCTGGTATTAGCCGACACGAGGATGTCCGCCAAATTATGCAGGGAGTTGGCCGGGAAGTTCAGGCATAAAAAAGCGGATGTCGTTATAGGCCCGGCCATCGGCGGCATAACGGCAGCGTATGAAGTCGCCCGTGCGCTCGGGATAAAAGGCATATTCGCCGAGAGGGAAGACGGCAAGATGGCCCTCAGGCGCGGTTTTTCGCTGTCTCCCGGGGAGAGGGTCATCGTGATAGAGGATGTGACCACTACCGGCGGTTCCGCGCGCGAAGTGGCGGAGCTTGTCAGGAGTTTAGGCGCTAAGGTCGTCGGGGTGGGGGCCATAATCGACAGGTCTGCAGGGAAGGCGAAATTCGGCGCGCCGTTCAAGGCGCTCGCTAAATTGAAAATAGATACATTCCGCCCGGAAGAATGCCCGTTATGCAAGGCGGGAAAGCCAATCGTAAAACCGGGCAGCAGGAAATAAATCCTACAATTCTATCAGCTTCTTCTTCGGGAATACCATGCGTAAGAGCGGGGGCGTGACAAGCGTCGTTATCAGGACCATTATCACCATCGCCGAGAAGACGTCTTTCTGTATTATAGCGTGCCCGAGGCCGTAACCGGCGACGATAAGGCCGACCTCACCCCTCGATATCATGCCTATACCGACCCTCAGGGATTCCCTGTTGTCGAATCCGGTAGCCCTCGCGCCCGCCATGCAGCCGCCCACTTTCGTCAGGATCGCTATCAGCACTATACCTATGACGAACGGGATATCCCCTCCAAGCTCGCGGGCATTCGCGCGCAGGCCTATATCTACAAGGAAGACCGGGACGAAGAACGGGTATGCGAATGTCTTCGCCGAATGCTCGATCTTCTCGAAATGCTTCGACCTTGTCATCATGACGCCGCAGATATATGAGCCCGTTATCGCGGCGACTTTACCGAAATACTCGGCGCCTATGGCATAAAGGAAACACAGGACGAGCGCCATGGCAAAGAGGGCGTGGGAAGAAGTCAGCTTGACCGCATAATCGAGTATCCCGTCAAAGAATTTAGCGCCTATGAAAACAGCCACCGCGAAGAAGAGCACGATCTGAAGGCCCAACCCCGCTATAGGCAATGCGGCCGAGGATATGCCCCCGGACGCCTGCGGCGGATTTATCGAAAACGCGACGACGAGGGACAGGACTATGATCCCCATAACGTCGTCTATGACCGCGGCACCGAGTATCGTAGAACCTTCTTTCATCTTAAGAGCGCCGATCTCTAGCAGCGTTTGGGCCGTAATTGAGACCGACGTCGCGGTCAAAATAGTGCCGATAAATACCGATTCCGTGAAGGGGAAACCCATGTACATC
The DNA here is from genome assembly GCA_022709465.1 of Candidatus Omnitrophota bacterium. The sequence continues at coordinate 1,459 of JAKLIT010000200.1, forward strand.
GAGAACCATGTCCCGAAGCCCATCGGCAGGACGACTCCTCCGACTGCCGCCCAGAAGGCGTTCTTCCCGACGGCGATTATGCCTTTCAGGTCGGTCTCGAGCCCGGCGATGAACATTAGCAGTATGACGCCAATCTCCGCGATATCGTGGACAACTTCGCCGATCGCCGGGACAGCCTCCGTCCCGTGCGGAACGAAAACAGGCCAACCCATCATATTCAGGACACTCGGCCCGAGCAACAGGCCTACGAGTATCTCGCCGAAGACGGGGGGCTGTTTTATGGCGGCGCTTAAGCTTCCCACCAATTTTGCAGCGGCTATGATGATGCCAAAAGCTAACAACAACTGGAGTATATGGTTCATCGGGAGGCCTCCGCGTCATCCACCATACTGATCGAAGATTCGATCAGTATACTTACGTTATTTTTCAGGACTTCCAGTATACCTGTGCTCCTGCAATCGAATACCGTGCTGCCCGATGCGCCGAATTTTATCGTGATCTTCCCCGGCCCGAGCAGCGCTATGAGTGGAGCGTGGTCGACAAGCACGCCGAAGTACCCTGACTTCCCGGGCGCTATCAATGATGACGCTTCGCCGTCGAAAATGGACTTCTCGGGCGTGGCTATGCTTATCTTGAAGGACTTATCTGGCATCGGTCTGCTCGCTGTCGCTCTTGAGTTTTGCGGCCTTCTCTATCGCTTCCTCGATGGTGCCCACCATGAAGAACGCCTGTTCGAAGGTC
>JAKLIT010000201.1 GCA_022709465.1 Candidatus Omnitrophota bacterium
CGAAGGCGACAGCGGCGCGGTCATGGGACAGATGATGATGCCGCTCGGTACATCCTCGAAGCAGATGGGGGAATTCCAGGACAAGGTAAATAACGTACTCCTGAACGATAAGAACGTCGAAAAGGTCATTTCGGTCACAGGCCTGAACCCCGGCGCCGACCAGAGCACCGGCATATTCTTCTCTACGCTTAAACCGCGCGAAAAGAGGGAGCCGATGAGCAAGGTTGTCCCGAAACTCAGGAAAGAGATGTCCATGATACCTGACGGCATGGCTTTCGTAATGGCCATACCCGCCCTTAAACTGAGCGCCGGAGGCGAGGCGACCGCAACGGGAAGCAAGTATTCGTATACCCTTACCGGCCCCGACCAGGATAAGCTTTATCAATCGTCCTTTAACCTGGCGGATGCCATGAAAAAACTTCCTGGTTTCCTCGATATCCAGAACAGCACAAGGCTCGACCTTCCGCAGCTGAACATCCAGATACTGCGCGACAGGGCCTCCACCCTGGGCATAACCGCGCACGACATCGAATATGCGCTGACCCTGGCGTACTCCGGCGGAAAGGTCACGACGTTCAAGACCGACGTCGACCAGTACGATGTCATTGTCGAGCTGACGAAGGATTTCCAGAAGAGGCCCGAGAACCTTTCGCAGATATACGTAAGGTCCTCGATAACGGGCAAGCTCGTGCCGTTGAGCACGGTGGCGAAATGGGAGGTCGATGCCGGCCCCCAGAACGTGCCGCATTTGAACCAGCTCAATTCGGCCACCCTTTCCTTTAACCTTGCCCCCGAGGTCCCCCTCGGAAGCGCGACGAAGGCGCTCGAAGAGCTTACGAGAAAACCCGAAGTGGTGCCGGAAGGCGTTACGGGTTCCTTGCAGGGCGAGGCCGAACAGTTCAAGGAATCCATCGCAAGCCTCGGCATCCTTATAATCGTCGCCATATTCATAAAGTACATCATACTTGGCATACTCTATGAGAGCTATGTCCATCCGTTCACGATACTTACGACGCTTCCGGTAGCCACGTTCGGCGGCCTCGCGACCCTCTGGCTGTTCGGATCGGAGCTGTCCCTTTACGCTTATGTAGGCGTATTCATGCTGCTCGGTATAGTGGCAAAGAACGGCATCATGATGGTCGACTTCGCGAACGAGAACCTCGTAAAGAACAACATGAACAATTTCGACGCGATATATAACGCCTGCCTCGTAAGGTTCCGCCCGATCCTGATGACAGGCCTTGCGGCTATCATGGGCGCCATGCCCATCGCTCTCGGATACGGCGCTGACGGCGCCTCAAGAAGGCCCCTCGGGCTTATAGTCGTCGGCGGCCTCATATTCTCGCAGGTCGTCACGCTCTTCGTCACTCCCGGCATATTCCTTTATATGCAGAAGTTCCAGGAGAAGTTCCTCGACAGGTTCGAGCTTACAAGGTCGGATGCGGCGAGGAAGATAACGGATAAGGCCAAGGAATAGCGTCGAATTCGGGCAAGATTTATATAGCACTGGCTCCTAAACGCGCAGAAATTCTCTTCGATATTTTCTTGCGCAGTCGCCAGTACATAAAAAGACACCTCCTGTAAGAATATACGGGAGGTGTCTTTTTATAGTGGTTGCCCCGCTTGGACTCGAACCAAGACAGCAAGATCCAGAATCTTGTGGGCTACCATTACCCAACGGGGCAGAAATTGCTGTTCAGTAACTGGTAATTATACCTTATTTCCTATTGTGTGTAAAGGAGGGAACGGGCGGGTCAGTTGATCTTTTTCAGGGTCTTGACCATGCGGTCGAAGGCCTTGCCGTAGCGTTCGTATTCTTCCTGCCTGGCGACAAGCTTAACCGCGTAGACCTTATCCCCCTTCTTCATGGCTATTATATGAGCCCTGGAAGGCAGGAGGTTCGCCTTTCTTGAATCGAGCTTCTCGAGCATCTTAAGGGATATTACTATATCTTCCGCCTTGGTGAAACCTATCGAGGTCTTGGTCCTGCTCACCAGCTGGGCCTGGGGCATCTTCAACTCCCTTTCGATAATACCATCCGTAACCGCCTTTGCCGAAAGTTCCTTGCCCGCGGCGTCTTTCATGCCCGCAACTTCCACCGACATAAATACAGAGAACGCTCTCGTCTTTTCGGTGGTCTCAG
>JAKLIT010000202.1 GCA_022709465.1 Candidatus Omnitrophota bacterium
GAGGTCGAGCGCGCGAGCAATAAGGCGAAGGTCATAATACATACCGCAAGGCCGGGCATCATAATCGGCAGGAAGGGCGCCGACATAGACAGGCTGCGCGATGACCTCCAGGATAAGACGAAGAAAGAGATATATATAGAGATAAAGGAAGTCAAGAACGCGTCGGTTGACGCCCAGCTTGTGGCCGAGAATATAGCGTTCCAGCTCGAGAAGAGGATCGCATTCAGGAGGGCATTGAAGAAGGCCGTCCAGCAGGCGATGACATCGGGCGCGTTAGGCATAAAGGTAAAGTGCGCCGGAAGGTTGGGCGGCGCCGAGATGTCGCGTACCGAAGGGTACAAGGAAGGCAAGGTCCCTCTGCAGACCTTCAGGGCGGATATCGACTACGGGTTCGCGGAAGCCATGACAACTTACGGCCTCATCGGCGTAAAGGCGTGGGTATACAAGGGAGATGTGCTTTTCAAGAAACAGCCCGAAAAGGTGTCCTCGGATGAAGCCGAGAATGCCGCCGCCTCAAAGCCCGAAACAGAGCAGAAAAATTAAGGAGCAGACCTAGATGGCGTTATTCCCTAAAAGAGTAAAATACAGGAAATCGCAGAGAGGCAGGCGCAAGGGCGTGGCCATGACCGGTTCGACGATGTCGTTCGGCGAATACGGGCTGCAGTGCCTCGAAAACGGTTGGATAAAGAATACCCAGATTGAGGCGGCAAGGGTCGTCATATCGCGCCACCTGAAGGGCGGCGGGAAGGCCTGGATAAGGATATTCCCGGACAAACCCGTAAGCAAGAAGCCGGCTGAAACGAGGATGGGTAAGGGAAAGGGCATGACCGACCATTGGGTCGCCGTCATAAAGCGCGGAAGGATACTTTTCGAGGTCGAAGGGCTTCCGGAATCCGTGGCTAAGGAAGCCATGAGGCTGGCTTCGTCGAAGCTCCCCTTAAAGACAAAATTCGTGGCCAGGACCAAAGTAGCCGCGTAAAACCAGGGAACAATAAAATGCCATTAAAACCGGAAGAGATAAGGAGCCTAGGGGCGGACGAGATCAAGTCGAAGTACAACGCGCTCCAGGAATCGCTGTTCAAGCTTAACCAGCAGGCGAAGATAGGCAAGCTGGAGAAGCCGGACCAGATCCGCCAGATGAAGAAAGATATCGCGCGGATAATGACCATAATGACGGAGAAGGATATAAGGATATGAGCGAGAGAGGCAACAGGAAAGAGAGATTAGGTATCGTCACGAGCGACAAGATGAACAAGACGATCGTCGTGAAGGTTGAGCATTTCTCCACGCATGCCGCATACGGAAGGACGATGCGCCGCGTAGAGAAGTTCAAGGTCCACGATGAGGAGAAGAAGGCAAAGACGGGCGACAGGGTCAGGATAGAGGAGACCCGCCCCATGTCAAAAGACAAGAGATGGAGATTGGTTGAGGTCCTGAAATGATACAGCTGCGTTCAATTCTGGTGGTAGCCGACAATACAGGCGCGAAGAAGGCGGCCATGATACAGGTTCTCGGGCGCCAGAGCAAGGTGGTCGCGGACCTGGGCGACATAATCAAGGTCCATATAAAGGAATCGACACCGGACGCTTCGGTAAAGAAGGGTGAGGTAGCCACGGCGGTCGTCGTAAGGCTCAAGTCCCCTACGCGCAGGCCGGACGGTTCGTACCTGAGGTTCGACAGCAACGCCGTCGTCATAATCGATAACGCGAAGAATCCGAAGGGCACAAGGATCTTCGGCCCCGTCGCGAGGGAACTGCGCGATAAGGGCTTTTCAAAGATAATTTCATTGGCTCCAGAGGTAATATAGATGAGGATCAAGAAGAACGACACGGTAATGATAATAAAAGGGAAAGATAACGGCAAGAGCGGCCGCGTGATGAGGCTCATCGCCGGCGCAGATAAGGCCATCGTCGAGGGGCTTAACTTTGTCAAAAAGCATGCCCGCAAGACGCAGCAGAACCCGCAGGGTGGCATCATACAGATAGAGAGCCCTATAGCCCTTTCGAACCTTATGCCCGTTTGCCCGAAGTGCAGCAAACCGGTCAGGGTAGGCAGCGTGGCCGGGAAGGACGGGAAGAAAACGAGGATATGCAGGAAGTGTAAGGAGGCATTGGCCTGATGAAAACGGCGTC
>JAKLIT010000203.1 GCA_022709465.1 Candidatus Omnitrophota bacterium
CCGTTTTCGCCTGCAATACGGTGTTCTCCTGTGCCTCGAGGAACGCGCACTGCGCCGAGGTCAGGTTCTCCTTGGCGAGTTTTATGCTGTTCAGTGTCCTGCCGAAATCCCAGATGAGCTGTTCTACGCCCGTCGATTCCGCGGCGACATTATAACGCTTCGCGAACCCGCTCGCCGACGCCAGCGCTTCGCTGCCGGGGCCCAATGTTATCTTCGACGTATCGTAATGAGTATAACCGAGGCTCGTGGACGCCTGCGGAAGGTACGCGGATTTCGCCGCGCCTACCATAGCCCTGTTGAAATCGACATTGCTTACGGCCTCCTTCAATTTCGGGTTATTGGCAAGTGAAGCCCTGACGCAATCGTCGATATTAAGGACCGGGAGCTCACGGAGCTCCCCGGGGAAACCCACCCCTCCGCCCATCAGGGCCAGGACCGTAAAAAACGCTGTCAGCTTTCTTATAAGATCCATCACATCGTCCTCTTGAACGTCAACGTAGCGAACAACAGCATGAATGCGGTGAAACACGCGAGGAACATGAGGTCGCCGCGCACCGCCACAAAACCGGAGCCCTTCAGTATCAATTCCTTAAAAGCATGGACCGCATATGCCTCGGGATTGACCGTGGCAAAAGCCCTGAGCCAGCCCGGCAGGCTCTCTATCGGGTATACCGCGCCGCTCGGGAAATAGAATATGACGTTAAGGAATCCAACGAGCACACCCACTATCCTCGGATGGTCCGCCCTGCCGAGGACCGTGAATATCATGCTCAGGAGCCCGAGCGCGGTAAGGACCATTGTGGCCAGCAGCAGGATGAAGGTATTCGCTCCTCCAGCGAGCTTGATCCCGGTTATCATGAGGCCGCCCACCATAACGACTACGGACATTACCGTCGTGATAAGAACTCCGCTCATTATAGTGCCCGCGACGAGGTCGAAGCGCGTAAGCGGCGTGGAGAGGTAGCTCTCGTGTATGCCGAGGAACTTATCCATGACCAAACTGAACGCGCCGGTGAACGTCGTTCCCATGAATATCGCCATGACGATTATGCCTGGGACGAGCGAGGCGTCGTAATCTATCTTCTTGTACAGCTCTATAGAACGCAGCTGCGGCCTCGACCTGTCGGGGCGGACCGCGCTGTATTCCGTCTTCAGGTAGGCCGTCGCCCTTGAAACCGCCCCGGAGACGCTGTTAGCGGATATCGAATCGGTGTTATCGAGCAGCAGGCCTACCTGCGGCTCCACATTCTTGACGACGTCTTTGCTGAAATCAGGCGGTATTATTATGACAGCTTTGTAGAACCCGTCCCTTACCATCGAGACCGCCTTCTTCTGGTCGCTCTCCCTAGTAATCTCGAGCGTGCGCGGGCCGTCCTCGAGCGCCTGCATCAGTTCGACCATGCGCCTGGCATACGGGCCCTTGTCCTGGTCGACCAGCAGGACCGGAAGGTGTTTTAGCTCGCCCTGGAACGAGTTGCCCATGATTATAAGGTACATCAGCGGCATGAATATGCTCGCTATGATCACGAACGGGTTGCGTATGAAACGCTTGAGGTCCCTCTCTGTCACCGCCAATGCTCTCATATCCTGGCTCCCGGCATCTTCCTCGGGGCGCCCGCCCCGATAAGGAAGCTGACCTTCTGGGCTTCCGCCTCCCGTATCGTCTTGCCCGTATAATGAATGAAGACGTCCTCGAGCGTCTGCTCGTGTATCGCGAGGTACTGCGTCGTGACCCCCATCTTCTTGAACTCATCGAAGAGCACCGGCATCGACTTTGCCGCGTCCTCCACGTATATGCGCAGGCTCTCGTCCTTCTCGGTGATATTCTTTATGAAGCTCATCGCTTTCAGCTTCTCCATCACTTCCGGCCCGGAATTCCCCAGCGTGACCTCAATGATATCGAAGCCGCCTATGTTTCTTTTCAGGTTTGCGGGAGAATCGAGCGCGACGATCTTGCCGTAATCAATTATAGCTATCCTGTCGCAGAGGACGTCGGCCTCGTCCATGTAATGGGTCGTTATGAATATCGTGAGTTTCGTCTCCTCGCGTATCTTCTGGAGCAGCTCCCATATTACGCGCCGCGACTGCGGGTCGAGCCCT
>JAKLIT010000204.1 GCA_022709465.1 Candidatus Omnitrophota bacterium
ATCGTCCGGCTTGATGTCGACGCACTCGGCTATCGACGAGATGCCGCCGTTGCCCGGCGCGCAATATACCTTATCCACGAGCGTCGACTGTTTTATCTTCCAGGCGAGCGCGTGCTCCCTGCCGCCCGAACCGATTATTAGAACCCGCATATTATCTTAACTTTCGATTTACTGCCCTTATTTACCGATCCGACTATCCACGAATCTATGCCATGCAAAGCGAAGATCCTCTTCGCTTTGCTAAAACTTTGCGGCGGCATGACTACGACCATCCCGAGGCCCATATTGAAGGTCCTGAACATCTCGGCCTCCTCGATACGGCCCTTCTTCTGTATCTTCCTGAATATCTCCGGGACGGCCCATGAGCCCTTCTCTATGACGAGTGTCTTCCCTTCCGGGACGATGCGCGGCAATTTTTCGAAGAACGCCCCTCCGGTTATGTGCGCGATGCCCTTTACCTTCACGGCCTTCCTGAGCTCGAGCACCGGTTTGACGTATATCCTCGTCGGCGCGAGAAGCTCTTTCGCGAGTTTCTTTTGCTCGGCCGTTGAAAACACTTTCCTTATGAGCGAATAACCGTTCGAATGAGGGCCGCTCGAGGCCAGCCCGACGGCGATATCGCCTTCCTCCATCCTGGAGTTGTTGACTATATTTTTCCTCTCGACCGCCCCGACGCAGAAACCAGCGAGGTCGTATTCGCCGGGCTTGTAGAACGACGGCATCTCAGCGGTCTCGCCGCCGACAAGGGCGCAGCCGGCCTGCCTGCATCCTTCCGCAATCCCCTTGACGACATCCGCGAGGGTCTTCCTGTCTATCTTTCCCGTAGCGATATAATCGAGGAAGAGCAGCGGCTCCGCGCCGGTCGTAAGCACGTCGTTCACGTTCATCGCGACCATATCTATGCCTACGGTGTCATGCTTTCCGGCAAGGAAGGCGATCTTGAGTTTCGTGCCGACTCCGTCGGTGGACGATACGAGCAGGGGATCCCTGTATCCGGAGGCCTTCAGGTCGAAAAGCCCCCCGAACCCTCCGAGCCCGCAGTCCGCCCCTTTGCGCGCCGTACTGCGCGTGTACTTTGTTATCGCGCCGACGAAACGGCTCGCTTCAACGATATCGACACCCGCCTTCTTGTAGGTAAGCCCCATTTTAATATCCTTTATGCTCGGTTGCGAACTTGTTTGCCTCTCCGCCGAACGGCACCGGGTAATCGCCGGTAAAACACGCCGTGCAGTAGTCCTTCGGGCACGCGACACAGCTTAACAGCCCCTCGACCGAAAGGTATCCGAGGGTCGTGACACCGAGGTATTTGCGTATCTCTTCGACCGTATGAGTCGCCGCGATCAGCTCCTTCTTCGTCGGGAAATCTATCCCGTAGAAGCACGGATACTTTATCGGGGGGCACGATATCCTCATATGGACCTCTTTCGCGCCCGCGTCGTAAAGCTTCTTTATCCTCGCTTTCGACGTCGTCCCGCGCACTATCGAATCGTCTACGACTATGACCCTCTTGTCCTTCAACAGCGCCTTTATCGGGTTCAACTTTATCTTCACGCTGAAATCCCTGATATGCTGCAGCGGCTGGATGAACGTCCTGCCGACGTAATGGTTTCGGATGATGCCCATCTCGAGCTCGATGCCCGACTCATGCGAGAGGCCGAGCGCGGCTGGTGTCCCTGAATCAGGGACAGGGACGATGAGGTCCGCGTCGACCGGGTGCTCTTTTGCGAGCACATGCCCCAGCTTCTGCCTGACAAGGTGCACCGATTCCCCGAAGATATATGAATCGGGCCTCGCGAAATATATATGCTCGAATATGCAGTGCGCGATCTTCTTGCTGTCGCCGAACGGCTTCGTCGAGCGCAGGCCCTTCTTGCTTATATAGAGCACCTCGCCCGGCTCAAGCTCGCGTATGAATTCCGCCTCTATAAGGTCGAGCGCGGTCGTCTCGCTCGCGAGCACATACGCGTCGCCCAATTTTCCGAGGCACAGCGGCCTCCAGCCGTGCGGGTCGCGCACGCCGACGAGCATGTCCTCTTTCATTATGACGAGAGAGAACGCGCCCTTGAGCTGCCGCAGGGTGTATACGA
>JAKLIT010000205.1 GCA_022709465.1 Candidatus Omnitrophota bacterium
CGGCGTGAACAGGGAACCGTTCTTGACGATGAATATGTTGTCTCCGGTGCATTCCGCGACATACCCTTCGGAATTGAGCATGACGGCCTCTTCGACGCCCGCGTTTATTGCCTCAACCTTGGCGAGTATATTATTAAGGTAGTTCAGCGACTTTATCTGCGGGTTGACCGATTCATGTATGTTCCTCTGCGTCGATATCGTCACGATCTCGAGGCCCTTGTCGTAAAGCTCCTGCGGATACAGCTTGATCTTGTCGGTTATGATGATGACCGTCGGTTTCGAGCATTTCCTTGGGTCGAGCCCCAGGTCACCGATGCCGCGCGTGACGATCAGGCGTATATACGAATCCCTAATCTCGTTCTCTTTAAGCGTCTTCTTGACCGCCTCGACCATCTCCTCCTTGGTCATCGGGATATCGAGCATTATCGCGTGGGCGGACTGGTAGAGCCTGTCGATATGCTCCTTGCATTTGAATATAAGCCCGTCGTATGTGCGGATACCCTCGAAGACGCCGTCGCCATAAAGCAGGCCGTGGTCGAAGACCGAGACCTTCGCGTCCTCCTTATGGTAGAACTTCCCGTCGATGTAGATCTTAAGTGCCATGATTATCTTCTCCTTGATTATACTATTACTCCGTCCTTTATGTGCACGACCCTGCGGGCCTCTTCGGCTATGCCGGCGTCGTGCGTCACTATAACCAATGTCATTTTACGCTTTTTATTCAATTCCCACAACAACTCAATTATGTTCCTGCCCGTATCGGAATCGAGGTTTCCGGTCGGCTCATCGCAAAGCAAAAGCTCCGGTTCATTGGCCAGCGCACGCGCAATGGCGACCCTCTGCTGCTCGCCCCCGGAGAGCTGCCCGGGTTTGTGGCGCATACGTCCTTCGAGCCCGACAGCGGCAATAAGTTCCTCCGCCGCGCCTCGCGCCTTGCCGCGGGCTTTCCCCGCTATGAGCGCCGGCAGCATCACGTTCTCGACCGCGTCGAATTCCGGCAGCAAATGGTAGAACTGGAAGACAAAACCTATCTTTTCGTTCCTGATCTTCGCGCGTTCGCTGTCAGACAGCGAGAATATCTCCCTGCCGCCGAATCTTACCTCTCCCGCCGTCGGCGTATCGAGGCCGCCGAGCAGGTGCAGCAGCGTGCTCTTGCCCGCGCCCGAAGGCCCGAGCAACGCGAGGACCTCGCCCTTGCCGGCTTTCAGGTCGACACCCTTCAGGACTTCCAGCATCCTCGTACCGTTGCGGTATATCTTGCGAAGGCCTTTTGCTTCTATCATATCATTCATACCTCAAAGCGTCTACGGTATTGAGCCTCGAGGCCTGCCACGCCGGGTAAACACAGGCCAGGAGGCTTACTACCAATGCCGCGATGACTATCGCGGCCACATCTCCTGCCTGTATGTCCACCGGGAACCTGTCGATATAATATGTGTCCTTGGGCAATTTTATGAACTGGTATTTCTCGAGCAGGTAGCCGAGGCCGAGGCCTCCGGCCACTCCGAGCGCGGTGCCTGCCAGCCCTATTATGAAACCCTGCAGCGTAAATATCGCCATCACGGACCTGCGCGTAGCGCCTATTGATTTCAATATGCCGATATCCCTCGTCTTCTCCATGACCACCATTATGAGCGTGCTCGCGATGTTCAGGCACGCTACCGCGACTATAAGCGCGAGTATCCAGAACATCGTGACCTTCTCGAGCTTCAGCGCCGCGAACAAACTCTTGTTCAGGTCTATCCAGCTCTTGACGTAATAAGGGAATTTCAATTGCCTTTGCAATTCCGCGCGAAGCGATTGCGCCCTGTAGGCGTCGCCTATGCGTATCCCGAGCCCGCCGACCTTATCGCCCGCGCCGAACAACGCCTGCGCGTCCTTCAGGCCGACGAACATGAGCCCCGAATCATATTCATAATAGCCGGAGTTGAAGATCCCCGCGACCCTGAAATCCTTATCGGTCCCCTCAGACGGAGAAATGACCGATACGGTGTCGCCTATCCTGAGCCCGAACCTCGAGGCGAATTCGGAACCTATCAGCATCCCGCCGTTGGCGGCGCCGAGGATCGAGCCGGAC
>JAKLIT010000206.1 GCA_022709465.1 Candidatus Omnitrophota bacterium
TCCAGCAACTGAAGATTTCGCAAGTCTTCTGTTGGTCTTTGGAAACTGTCGTTAGTAGGCATAACGTTCTAGGTATGAACGATTATATTTTACGTTATAACCTGTGTCGTGTCAAGGGGAAATAATAATATGGGAGGGTGTTATCAGCGGGTATTCTTGAAGTAGCTTATTGTATTCCTGAGGCCTTCCTCGAGGGGAACTTCAGGGGCCCATTTAAGGTATGTTCTTGCCCTTTTTATGTCCGGGCGGCGGACCTTCGGATCGTCCTCAGGAAGCGCTTTATGCGTTATCCTCGACCTGCTCCCGGTTATCTTTATTATGAGCTTCGCTATCTCCGATACCGTGACCTCGTTAGGATTACCTATATTCACCGGATCGTTGATCTTTGAGGACATCAGCGCGTATATGCCCCTGACAAGGTCATCGATATAACAAAAACTGCGCGTCTGCCCGCCTTTGCCGTATACCGTAAGTGCCTTTCCCGTAAGAGCTTGCATAATAAAATTCGGGACCGCCCTTCCGTCGTTCTTCCTCATCCTCGGGCCGTATGTATTGAATATCCTGACTATCCTTGTGTCCAGGCCATGCACCCGGTGGTATGCCATAGTCATCGCTTCGGCGAACCTCTTGGCTTCGTCGTATACCCCTCTCGGGCCTATCGGATTGACGTTGCCCCAATATGTCTCGGGCTGAGGATTCACCAGCGGATCACCGTAGACCTCGCTCGTTGAAGCAAGCAGGAACTTCGCGCCTTTTGCTTTCGCGAGCCCAAGGGCGTTATGCGTGCCTAAGCTTCCTACTTTCAGCGTCGGTATCGGGTATTTATGGTAATCTACCGGGCTGGCCGGCGAAGCAAAATGCAGCACGTAATCCACCCGTCCGCCTATACTTATCCGTTCGGATACGTTGTGCCTGATAAACCTGAAATCCTTGTTTTTCCTGAGGTGGGTGATGTTCTCGATCTTCCCGGTTATCAGGTTATCGACGCAGATGACGGAGTGGCCCTTCGCCAGCATGTGATCGCACAGGTGCGAGCCGATAAATCCTGCCCCTCCGGTTATCAGTATCTTCATGCCTTTCCTCCGTCGAGGAATTCCTTTATGCATTGCGCCGTGTATTCCAGCTCTTCCTTCTTTAGTTCGGGATATACGGGCAGCGCGAGCACTTCTTCGCAGGCCTTCTCGCTTACCGGGAAATCACCTTTCTTCCACCCGTACTGCGAATATACCGGTTGGAGGTGCAGCGGTATCGGATAGTATACCGCTGTGCCGACGCCTTTCCCGGTAAGGGCTTCCCTGAGAGCATCCCTTCTCCCTCCGGGGACCCTTATATTATAAATATTATATACGTGTTTCCTGCCTTCGGCCTCCGGGGGCAATACAACTTTTCCTGATCCCTTAAGCAGCGAGAACGCGGAATTATAATATGCGGCGTTGCCCCTGCGCGACCCATTCCACTCGTCAAGGTGGCGCAGTTTTACGCGCAGTATCGCGGCCTGCAGCTCGTCGAGCCTGCTGTTGCGGCCCTCTATCTCGTGGCGGTAGCGCTGCGCCTGCCCGTGCACGCGCAACATCTTTATCCTGTCGGCGAGCTCCTTGTCCGAGGTGGTTACCATGCCCCCGTCGCCGAAGCAACCGAGGTTCTTGCTTGGGAAGAAACTGAAACACCCGATATCGCCGAACGAGCCGACCTTCATCCCTTTATACTCCGCGCCGATCGCCTGGGCGCAATCCTCAATGACCTTTATGTTGTGTTTTTTGGAGGCGGTCTCAACCGCCGACATATCGCACGCCTGCCCGAATAGATGGACCGGCAGGATCGCTTTCGTCCTCTTCGTTATCTTCTTCTCCAAGAGCGACGCGTCCATATTGAATGTGCCCGGCTCGATATCGACGAGGACCGGCGTCGCGCCGTTAAGGCATATCGCTTCCGTCGTCGCGATGAACGTGAACGGCACCGTTATCACCTCGTCGCCGGGGCCTATCCCGAGCGCCTTTATAGCGAGCTCGAGCGCGTCCGTCCCGTTGGCGACCCCTACGGCATATTTCGATCCGCAGTATGAGGCGACTTCCTG